>JAZLFV010000026.1:0-2079 GCA_045615965.1 Acutalibacteraceae bacterium | reverse complement strand
CCGAGAAAGACCTTTTCTATGGGTCATGCAGATGATAAAAGATTTTATCTTGAGGCACGAATAATAAAGTAATAGGACTTTAAAGGGGAAAATATAATGAAAAAAATTTTATCGTTTACAATATCTTTTATCATACTGCTTTCAAGCCTATCTGTTTTACCAATGATTTCCGCTTCGGCAGAAAATGCTACTCTTTTCTTTTCATCATCTTTGGTAAATGTGGGAGAAAATGTTTCTGCATCGCTTAAGTTTACTGTCCCTGCAGGCGGTTACAAGCTTGAAGGTACTGTACAGTTTGATGATAAAATACTTCAGTATATTTCGGGTGCAACCTCTTCGGAGGCTTCAAAGCTTAATATAAGCATAGAATCCGAAGGAAGCTCTAAAGCCGAGCAGAAATCCGTTTCGGTTGTATTTAAGGCTATTGCCCCCGGTCAAAGCCTTATAAGCTTTAATCTGAAGCTTACTCCAAACGGTGCGGCTTCAAAAAATGTCGGTGCTTCTGCCACATTAAAAACAAAAGGAGATGCAATAGCCCCTGATTCATCGGGCTTGTCGGCGCTATCGGTCGATAAAGGAACCCTCTCTCCTGCATTCTCTGACTCAATTTATGAATACTCCGTTAATTTGAGCGAAACAGACAAGGAAATTACCTTTGAAGCTACCCCCGCAGATTCATCCGCCGTTGTTTCCGGAGCCGGAAAGCAAAAACTCAACAGCAAAAACAACCGTTTTTACATAACGGTAAAAACCGTTAACAGTAAAAAAACTTACACCGTAAATGTGGTGCTCAGCAGCAATGATGCTGATTCTGATGCAGATAAATCAGGCTCAAATGTTTTGGATGTTACGGTCAATTCACAAAAATACCACATAATACCGGAGCTTTCAAATGTTATGATTCCGGCAACCCTTACTCCCGAAACAATTAACTATAAGGATATGGATGTAACTGTTGTAACAGACCCTAAAAACAAGTATGAAATATATTATCTTTCCTCTGACGATAACAAGATATCCGATTGGTTTTATGTAGATGGATTAGGTGATTTTCACCGCTTGAATTATGTAATTTCAAACAATATGATTTATATTATTGAAGATGAACTGCAAGAGCCTTTTGCTGAAAATATTTGGACATTGTCTAAACTGAAGCTTGAAACGGGAACGGTTAAAGCCTACCGCTCTACCGATTCCCGGCTTAACGGTATATATATTCTTTATTGTTATGTAAACGGTGAAAACGGTTACTACCGTTACGATACTTCAGATAACACGATTCAGCGTGCTCCTGATTTTGTGCTTGCCGGAAATAGCTCGACAAAGCAATCAAGCAGTAATATAGTAAATAAATTTTCCTCTATTTCAAAAGCGGGAAAGCTTATAATATTCTTATCGTTTTTTGAATTTCTTTCGATTATATGCCTTATTATAAGCATTATAAATATGAAAAAATCCAAAAAATTTGATATTCAGTTTGAACAAGAGGAAGATTATAAAGAAAATCACGGCAATTATCAGGAATAATAACGCAAAACAAAATGTGGCTAAACGCCACAAAGGCATTAAGCCACATAAGTTTGTCAATACTCTTAAATCCGCCCTTTAAGGCGGATTTTTTCGGTTCTATAGGGTAAATTTGATTTCTTTTCCGGTTGATTTAAATGGGCGGTATTTAACCCCTGCCGAATCAAACATTCGCTTTGAAGCAATGGTTGAATCGGTTGTGCTGTACTTATCGCTTAAATAAACGACCTCTTTTATGCCTGACTGAATAATCGCCTTTGCACATTCATTACAGGGAAAAAGAGTGGTATAGCAAACGGCGTCCTTTACCGAACCGCCATGACAGTTAAGAATGGCGTTAAGCTCAGCGTGACAGACAAAAATATATTTTGTTTCAAGCGCATTTCCCTCACGCTCCCACGGATAATCGTCATCATCACAGCATCTCGGCATACCGTTATAGCCGACGGAAAGTATCTTGTTTTCCGTACTTACTATGCAGGCGCCGACCTGAGTTGAGGGGTCCTTGCTCCGTTTTGCCGACAGGAGTGCAATTCCCATAAAATACTCATC
>JAZLFV010000025.1:0-8436 GCA_045615965.1 Acutalibacteraceae bacterium | reverse complement strand
ATATACCCGAAGAAGAAATGGTTAATATACTTAATAAGTTAGGCCTTGAAACAAAGGCTCAAGACGGAATGTTTACCGTTAAAGTTCCGTCTATCAGGGACGATATCGAGGGCAGAGCAGATTTGGCTGAGGAGGTTATGCGCATTTACGGCTACGACCATATCGTAAGCACACCTATGCGTGGCGAGGTCGTAAGAGGCAAAAAGCTTCCCGAACGCATTAAAACCGATAAAATCAAAAAGCTGCTTTGCGGTATGGGCGCTTTTGAAATTGCAACATATTCGTTTATTTCTTCGGGCGCACTTGATACGCTTAATTTAAGCGAGGATGATGAGCGCAGAAATGCAATAAAGCTTTTAAATCCTTTAGGTGACGAGTATTCCGTTCTTCGTACACAGCTTACAACAAGTATGCTGTCGGTGCTTTCAACAAATATAAACAGAAAAATTGAAAACGGCAGATTTTTCGAGATAAGCAAGCGGTTTATACCGAAATCGTTACCGCTCACAGAGCAACCCGATGAGCTTCCCACAATGTCTGTAGGTATTTACGGCAAGAATGAGGATTTCTTCACATTAAAGGGTATAATAGAAGAAATAATGTCGCTTATGGGCGCACATACCCAGTATGAAAAGAGCAACGAAGCATATCTGCATCCCGGCCGTCAGGCACTTGTTAAGGCAAACAATGTTCCTGCCTGCGTATTCGGTGAGGTTCACCCTACAGTAGCTTCAAATTACGGAATAGAAGAAAGAGTATATGTTGCCGAAATAAAGCTTGATGTTCTTCTTAACATAAACAAGAGAAAAACGGTGTTTAAACCGCTTCCGAAATTCCCTGCCGTTGAGCGTGACTTTGCATTCCTTTGCGATAAAGAAATTACAGTCGGCGCACTTGAGCAGGCAATAACAAAAGGTGCAGGCAGACTGCTTGAAAGAATTGAGCTTTTTGATATTTATGAGGGCTCGCAGATTCCTGAGGGCAAAAAGAGTGTTGCATTCAGTGTATATTTAAGAAGTGCAGACGCAACCCTCTCTGACGAGCAGATTGATACTGCAACAAAAAATATAATTGATAAACTTCAAAAAGTCGGTGCAGAGCTTAGAAAATGATAATATTTAAAACGGTTTTTTTGCAGGTTGTTGTTCTTTTCATACTGATATTTGTAGGACTGTTTTTGACAAAAACACATGTGCTTACAAAGCAAGGAACAAAATCAATGACCAATATAGTGCTTTATTTGGTTACACCTTGCGTTATAATAAAATCCTTTATTAACACAAAGTATTCTAAAAGCACATTAAAAGGACTTTTATTCAGCTTTTTGGCGGCAACCGTTGTGCATTTGGTGTTTATCCTTTTGGCTTCGGTTGTTTTCAGAGATAAAACAGACACAAGAAGACGGGTTCTTATTTTTGCCGCCGTTTTCGGCAACTGCGGATTTATGTCGCTTCCTATTCAAGAAGCGATTTTAGGCAGCGAGGGGCTGTTATACGGCGCCGCTTTTGTTGCCATATTCAATCTTTTTTCGTGGACCTACGGAATTGTCGAGATAAGCGGTGATAAAGGCAGTATGTCGGCAAAAAAGGTTATTCTTAACCCTGGAATTATAGGGCTTACAGTCGGTCTTGTTATTTTCATTTTTGCAATTCCTCTGCCGGGCGTTATAAAACAACCCGTTGAGTATTTTGCCGCCTTGAATACTCCTCTTCCGATGCTTATAATAGGCTATCATTTGGCAAAGCTCGATTTTAAGGTTGCAATAAGAGATTTCAGATGCCTTTTTTGCAGTATAACCAGAATACTTATATTCCCCGTTATAGCTCTTGCCGTTATTTACGGCTTGGGGGTATTTATTCCGGCACTTATGGGAAATTTGTTTATTTCGGTAATGATAAGTGCCTGCTCTCCGGCGGCGGCATATACTGCAATTTTCTCATTTAAATTTAAACAGGATACAGACCTTGCCGTTAATCTTGTTTCGCTGTCAACCCTGATTTCTATTATTACTATGCCGATTTTAATTACAGCTGCAAAAATTATTGCATAACTGAATGTAAGTATTTATGGCATAAAACAAAAATTAATAAGCCCGAATAAAAGCTGATAATTAGGAATTTTTTGAAATTTATACTTGCATTTTAAGTTAAAGTGTGATATTATACTATGGCGGTCAAAAAACCGCCATAAGCTTTGCGCCGGTAGCTCAGCTGGATAGAGCGTCTGGCTACGGACCAGAAGGTCGGGAGTTCGAATCTTCTCCGGCGCGCCAAAAAAGAGAGCAGTATCTTTTGATACTGCTCTCTTTTTCTGTAGCAAAGGAGAAGATTCGAAAAGAACGGTTTTGCGTCAGCAAAATTGCGACCTTTCGGGGAACGGTCGCAAAGTTCGGGTGCGTGCCAACGCCGGTAGGCGTGTGGGCGAATCTTCGTAGGCTTCGCCAAAAATACAAGTTACGCTTTGTGTGTGGCTTGTATTTTTTTGTATAACAAAAAGTCTCTTCTGCCTGCCGCAAAAGAGACTTTTTTCTGTTTATTTGAATAAGGGTTATTCTTTATTATTTACATTAAACGATGCCCTGTATCCTAACGGAGTAATACCCATTTTCTTTTTAAATACAGCATTATAATAATTTGAATCTCTGAAGCCGCATTGGATTGCTATTTCCTTTACCGAAAGCGAAGTCATCGTGAGAAGCTTTATGCTTGTGGCAAGGCGTGTATTTGTAAGGTATTCACTATATCCGCATTGAAAGGCATCCTTGAACTTTTTGCTCAAATATTCCTTTGAAAACCCGAATTTATCGGCTATCAGCGTGAGGCTTAAATTATTATTGCTCTGGTTTTTATAAATGTATTTTGCAATTTCATCAAGAATACTGCCCATTTTTGAATGGGACTCTTCATAATCGGTTGGTATTTGCGGATAATTTCTTAAAAGATATATCAGCAATTCGGTGAGATGTGCATTATAAAGCTGTAACGAGTAATCATCATAGTTTTTAACATCATCATTCATTTTTTCTATCAGAGCTTTAACATATGAGCTTCCCTCATCGCTTAATACATAATGGCATCTTGAAAAGCAACTTTTAAGGTTATCGTTTATAGAAGATTCGGAAAAAGAAAGCAGATACCTTTCGTGGTATTCTCCTTCCACCGTTTCTACTGAGTTTGACACCTTATGAACCACCTGCGACGGGATTAGAATAAGGTCGCCCGGACGCACCTCATAGGATTTATCTCTAACAAAATAACGGCGCTTTCCTGAGATTAGGTAATAGATTTCACAGGTTGGATGAAAATGTGCAGTAGGCATATTATTTGTCGAAAGTTCTTTGTTGTAGCTGAATAATCCGGGTTCACTTTGATAAAAAGGTCTTGCCATAACATCACCAAGGTGAGTATATCATTTTTTTGTCATAAATTCAATAGCAATTATATGAAAAAACTGCTGTTTTTTTTACAAAATATATAAATTCTATAAAATTTCACCAAAACTTTGTTAAAAAACGGGAATTTTAAACATAAATTTCAAAAAGCAACAGATTAAAAAAACATTATACTTGCCTCGCTAATGTTAAAAAAACAAAATTGATAAGGGCGTACGGAATGTTATAATTATTATAGTAGGATAAGGGTATTGTACCCATCTGTATGTTTATCGCAATTTTTTGAATGTCCGGAGTGAAAAAACATATGAAAATGACTTATAGGAAGAAGAGAGGAATGGCCGGCTTTTTGTTTGTGCTTCCGTGGATAATCGGCTTGCTTTTATTTTTCGTTCAACCTATGATTTTGTTTGTTAAACTGGCATTTACAAATATGGAATTCGGTCAGGCAGGCGGATATATTTTGAAACCGCTTAATAACCTGTTCGATAATTTTAAATATGCTTTCACACAGGATGCTTATTTCCCTACATATCTTTTCGGAAATTTCGGAAGTCTCCTTTATGAGGTTCCCTTTATAATACTGTTCAGTTTATTTTCAGCATCGGTTTTGAATCAAAAGTTTCACGGTCGTACAGTAATGCGTGTAATATTTTTCTTGCCGATAGTTATAGGCTGCGGTCTTATTATGAATATTATTCAGAACGGCACAAACGAGATTATGATGACCTCGCAGGATGAGCTTGCGCTTTTTAACACAGAAGGCTTAACCGAAATGCTTCTCTCAACCGGTTTGCCCGAATGGCTTATAGGAGTTATAACAACCCTTGTTGTAAATGTTTCGGACCTTGTTTGGCGCAGCGCACTTCAGATTCTTGTATTTTTGGTTGCGCTTTTGAGTGTGCCGCAATCTTACTATGAGGTTGCAAGGGTTGAAGGCGCAAAGGCATGGGAAACATTTTGGAAGGTTACATTTCCAACGGTTACGCCGTATGTCCTTGCGCTCACAATATACACAATAATAGATTCTTTCGCAAATGTAGACAACAAGGCTTTAAGCTATATAGTAACATTTTCAAATACACAAATTCAATTTTCAAAGGCGGCGGCGATGGCGCTTATATTCTTTGCGGTTGCTGTCATTGTTATTTTGATTGTATTTCTTATTTTCAAGCCTTTCGTTTTCAAAAAAGACAGAATTGAGTAAAAGAGGTGACGGTTTTGAGAGATAAAAAAGATAAAATATCAGTTGAATCAAGAAGAAATCATATTGAAATTTCACCTACATATTACTTGGGCAGAATTTTATCAACATGGCTCAGGTGGCTCTTTTTGATATCTATTTCTTTTGTTATACTCTATCCGGTTTTTTATATGCTCAGTATGTCTTTGCGTTCAACATCCGATTTTTATGATATAACGGTTGTTTGGGTTCCGAAAAATTTTACATTTGCGCATTTTAAATATATACTCACAAAGCTCGGAATAGGCAAGCCGATGCTCAGAACCGTGCTTATTACCGTTCTTTGCGTAGCGGCGGAAATTTTCGTTTCCTCTGCCGTAGGTTATGGCTTTGCCCGTTTTAAATTTAAGGGTTCAAATATTTTATTTGCCATCGTTATATTTACGATTATTGTTCCTCCTCAGATGCTTAACCTTTCGAATTATCTACTTGTAAGAAATTTTGATATTTTCGGAATAATCGAATTGATTACGGGTGCGCCTTCTAAAATAAATCTTTTGGATTCGGTTTGGGCATTCTTTTTGCCGGCAATTTCGGGTATGGGCATAAGGTCGGGCCTTCTCATACTTATTTTCAGGCAGTTTTATTCTGCTATTCCGGTTGAACTGGAAGAAGCTTCTTTGATAGACGGATGCGGATTCTTAAAAACATATTTTAAAATAATGATGCCTAATTTATCAAACACCTTTTTACTTTGCTCGGTATTTTCGGTTGTTTGGTATTGGACGGATTATTTCTATGCTCTGATTTATTTACCCACATGGAAGACAATGGCACTTCAGATACAAAGGATTATTGAATTGCTTACAAACAGATTGGGGCTTACGGGCGACAGAACGGTTTATAACATAATACCGAAATCTTTGGCGGCGTGCCTTGTGTTTATTTTACCGCTTGTAATTTTATTTTTGGCGGTTCAGAAGCAATTTTCTCAAAGTATAGAGAATACAGGTCTTGTAGGGTAATTTGTATGTTTTGTGAGGGATGTTAAGTATGAAACGTTTGATTTCGCTTTTGCTTGTGCTTTTAACAGCATTCGGCGTTTTTGGCTTGCCTGCTTTGGCGGCGGACGGTAATGCTTCATTAAATACCGTTATAGCCGAAGGAGAAACAGTTTCATTCAATGTTACCGCACCCGAAACGGCGGGGTACTGCTTAAAAATTAAATATACGGCGCTAAAGGGGCGCAGCGTTTCTCCCAAAGCAGCAGTTACATTTGATAAAGAGTATTCAGGAAATGAAGAGGATGTATATGAATTTTCAAGAGTTTGGGCAGATGTAAGAAGCGGCAAGCGCTTTAAAACCGATGATTTCGGAAATGAATTATCGCCTAACCCGAAAGAAGTAGAAAAATCGCAGGAAAAAACACTATATCCACAAAACGAAAATTGGAAAACCGGCTTTAAGCTTTCAAACGGTGAGCATACATTAAGTATACATATGCTTGAAGAAAGCATAAAAATCGAGAGTATTGCCTTAGAAAAATCGGAGAGCATTGCAAGCTATGAAGAGTATATCAAGCTTCAAAGTAAAAACGAAAACAATGCAAGCAAATCAATTTTTACCGAGGCGGAGCTTTTAAGTGAAAAAAGTCATCTTGAAATTGCCGTAAATTATGACAGAACATATCCCGATATAAGCCCTAACGACCCTGCAAAAATCAGATATAACATTATCGGCGGCTCTTCGTGGGCGTATAGCGGTCAATGGATTTCTTATGAAATAGATGTTAAAGAAAGCGGATTTTATAATCTTTTAATCAGATACAGGCAGCGAACAATGGGCGGTATCACCTCAAGGAGAAAAATTTATATAGACGGTGAGGTTCCCTTTGAAGAATTAAACTGCGTATCATTTCCTTCCTCAAGCAAGTTTAAGGATTATACTTTAGGCAACGGTAAGGAAGACTATAAGATTTATCTTCAAAAAGGCAAGCATACGGTTAAATTCGAGGCAACGCTCGATTCGCTTCAGGATGTTGTTATTGAATTTGAGGATATCCTCGATAACCTCAATAAGCTTTCGAGCAAGATAAATGTTATCGTTGGAGAAACGGCTGATATTAACCGTGATTACAATTTTTCGGAGTCAATACCCGAAATGGCAGACGTACTTAACGGTTCTTCGGCAGGTCTTTCAAAAATAGCCGATAAAATCACTTCGGATGCAAAAGACGAAGGCTCGCAAATCGCAAGAATAAGGGAATCGGCAAGGCTTTTTGTGGAAATGGCAAAAAAACCAAATGATATTGCCGAGCAGATGGAATACTTCCGCAGTCAGCTTTATGATTTGGCATCCGTTCTTTCAAGTATGAAAACCCAGCCGATTGAGCTTGATTGGTTCGAGTTTGTACCCTGCAATTCCGATTACAAACCGGAAAAGCGCAGCGAAGGATTCTTTGCATATATTATTTTCAGAATTAAGGCATTCTTGTATTCATTCCTTGATGAATACAATTCCGTAAACGGCGGGGATGATGCTTCGCTTAATGTCTGGATTTCATTAGGGCGTGACCAAGCGCAGGTTTTAAATCAGCTTATCACCGAGGATTTCACTCCGAAAACGGGAATCAGGGTAAAGCTTTCGCTGGTAACAACGAATATTATGACGGCAACCGCTTCGGGAAAAGCTCCCGATGTTGCGTTGTATCTTTCAGGAGAAAATATCGCAGACCTATACTACCGTGATGCCTTGGTGGACCTTAACAAGCTTCAAAATAACGATGAAATACTTTCAAGGTTTTATCCTTCTGCCACCTCAGCCTTTGAGTATAAGGACTCATTATACGCATTGCCTCTTTCGCAGGCATTCCAGATGGTATTCTACCGTACCGATATTTTCAAGGAATACGGATATGAAGTTCCGCAAACTTGGGAAGATACCTATAATTTGCTCAATTTGATGCAAAATGACGGTATGCAGATGGGCGTTGGAATTACCGAAGAAACATTTTATATGTTCCTGCTTCAATCGGGGATATCGCTTTATAACGGTAAAATGACCAAAACAAATCTTACCGATGTTAAAGCTGTGGGTGCATTCGCCAGCTGGACAGAGCTGTTCACAAAATACGGCATTCCAAAATCTTATGATGCTTTAAACCGTTTCAGAACGGGTCAGATGCCGATGATTATTTCGGATTATACATTCTATAAAACGGTTTCGATAAGTGCGCCGGAAATTAAAAATTCCTTTGCTATGGCGCCCATACCGGGGACCTTGGATAAAAACGGTAAGCTTGACCGTTCGGAGAATTGCGGTATTTTAACCGGAGCCGCAATTATAAAGAATAAGAAAGCAAAGAGTTTATCGGAATATTCAAATGCGATGAAATTCCTTGATTGGGTAACATCTGATGATGTTCAGGAAAAGTATTCGTTCTATTCCGAAACGAGGGTAGGTATATCGGCTCGTGTTCAAACGGCAAATATTAATGTTATGGATAAAATTTCATGGTCGAAGAGCGAGCTTGAAGCCCTTAAAGAGCAATGGAAATCCGTAAAGAAGGTACCTATTTCTCCGGTACATTACTATATTACAAGAAATCTTAACAACGCCTTCAGAAAGGTTGTATATGACTATGAAAGCCCAAGGGATGTTATATACAGATACGATGGCGATATAAACGATGAGCTGATAAGAAAGCGCAAAGAATTGCATTTGGGGGGATAAAGATGAAAACAGCTAAAGGTCGTTCAATACGAAAATATGCCGAAAGCTATGTTATGCTCGGCTTTTGGTTTGCATTTTTCATATTTTTTACCCTGATACCCATTGTTATTTCCGTTTTCATATCTTTTAC
>JAZLFV010000024.1:0-5287 GCA_045615965.1 Acutalibacteraceae bacterium | reverse complement strand
AAAGTTTCCAAATCTACTGTTCATAAGGATGTAACCGAGCGATTGGAAGTGTGCAATCCGGTTTTATACAGAAGTGTTAAAGCTGTGCTTTTAAAAAACAAGCAGGAGCGCCACATACGGGGCGGTCTTGCAACTAAACAAAAATATAAAGGGATGTCAGAAAGGAAAAAAGCATATGAAAGTTTTAATTATTAACGGAAGTCCTCACGAAAACGGGAATACATTTATTGCTTTAAGTGAGGTGCAAAAAGCGCTTAATGACAGCGGTATTGAAACTCAAGCAGTACATATCGGCGCAAAAGCCATAAGAGGTTGTATTGCCTGCGGGTTTTGCTCTGAAAACGGTAAATGTGCTTTTGATGATGATGTAAATAAAATCGCAAAGCTTTTTGAAGAAGCAGACGGCTTACTCATCGGTACACCGGTTTATTATGCTTCGGCAAACGCTACACTCGTTGCATTGCTCGACCGTTTGTTTTTCAGCAGTAAATTTGATAAAACAATGAAGGTTGGCGCTTGTGTCTGCGTGGCACGCAGGGGCGGAATCACATCAACCTTTGATGAACTTAATAAGTATTTTACAATCAGCGGTATGCCGATAGCTTCAAGCAGATATTGGAACGGTGTTCACGGAAGAAGCATAGGCGAAGCCAATCTTGATACCGAAGGCTTGCAAACTATGCGTACGCTCGGTAAAAATATGGCTTTTCTTATAAAATCAATAGCACTTGGAAAAGAAAAATACGAAATTTAGTTTTATAGTTTTATATTATACAGAAGTCCTCCATAGCTTTTAAGCTACAGAGGACTTAATTTTTTGGAAAATTCAAGGATTGCAACGAAGACAGGGTGAATAGCCTGCATCTATAAGCTCTTGCCGGTTTTGGGTTGTATAAAGATTGACATCTTTTATAAGCTTTGCAGAACCGCAGGTGGACTTGTGGAATTTTTTGGTGCTTTTATTGGCATAATAAACTTCATTTATCGGCTCTTGCTGTGGAGGAAGAGCAGGGGGCTTAGTATCGGTATATGACGGATTGGAATTTTCAGCTGACGATGATTGGCTTTGCGTAGTACCGCTTTGAACGGATGAAGTTTCGGAAGCAGCTGAATTTGCACCGCCTGAAATATTCTCTGACTTGTAATCGTTAAGTGAATTTTTTTCAGGTTCTTGAACAATGGCTTCTTTTTCTTCACCTGTATAAGGTTTGATGATAGTGCAACCGCCGGCTGAGACAAGTAGTATTATGATGAAAAATATCCAAATCCTTTTCAAAACAATCACCCTAAAAGTTTATTTGAAAGCTTTAATAATTCGCAAAAAGGAATAATGGCAACTGAAAGCAAAAGCGAAACAAGAGCATATCTTGTTTTAAGAAGCACTAAACCAAATACTGTGCCGGCGGGCGTAAATGCAAGACAGAATATTATAAACACAAGTAATACGGAAGAAACAAATAAGAAGTCGTTGGTTTTGAACTTTGACTTGAATATGCTTCCGGAGTTACTTATATTGAATGTATGTATTATCTGTGTAAGGCAAAGCACGGTAAACGCCATTGTTGTTCCTAAAGCAGAATTTCCGGATTTATTACCGAAAAAGAAGGCTAAAAGTGTTGTGATTGTAATAAAAACAGACTGAATAATTATACTGATTACCGTATTGTTATTGAATATTCTGCCGGACAGCGAAAGCGGAGGATTATCAATTACACTACTTTCTGCTTTTGCGGTTGCAAGTGCCAATACCGGAAGAAAGTCGGTTAAAAGATTTATGCACAAAAGTTGAATTGGGGTAATTGGCGGCTTACGGAAAATTATAAGTGAAAACAAATATATTGCAAGCTCGGCTATGTTACAGCTGAGTAAAAATGCTACCGATTTTTGTATATTTGCAAAAAGCCCACGACTCTCCTTTACAGCGCTCACAATCGAATCAAAATGGCTGTTCTTAATAATAATATCCGCATTTCCACGGGCAACATCTGTTCCGAGCTTGCCCATTGCGCAACCGATATCTGCTTGGGCAAGCGCTTGAACATCTTTAAAATCATCGCCCGTAATGGTTACTATTTCTCCGTTTGACTGAAGTGCGGAAATTATACGAAGCTTATCATCCGGATTTATTCTTGCAAAAACAGAGTATTTGTTTATGTTTAAGGCTAATTCCTCATCACTCATATCAGAAAGCTCTATACCTGAAATGGCTTCTGTACCGTCTTTTAAGATGCCCACTCTTCTTGCAACGGCTTTTGCAGTTGTTAAGTTATCACCTGTTATCATAATTGTTCTGATACCGGCTTTTTCATTGGCTTTTACGGCATTGATGGTTGAAGCTCTAAGGGGGTCATCAAGACCTATAAGTCCCACAAATGTGAGATTGTTTTCAATTGAATCGGCTGATGGATTGGCTGGTATTTCATCAAGCGGCTTTATTGCTATACATACTATCCGCAGAGCGTCAGCAGCCATTTTTTCATTTTCTTTAAGCAATAATTCCTTATCAACACCGTTAAGATTTTCCGCCAAGCTTTCCGGAGCGCCTTTAACGATGGCGACGGGCTTTCCGCTTATCATATTTATGCTTGTCATCGTTTTTCTTGAAGAATCAAACGGAACGGAAGCAACACGGGGGAAGATGTTATCAAGCTCATAATCGGAAACACCGCAAAGCTCCATGCAGGCATTTTTAAGTGAGTTTTCGGTTGAATCGTTTTGAAGCATTGAACAGCTTACGGCAAGCTTTAAAATCATTTGATGCTTTTCGGATAATGCTTCTTCGGAAATTTCGGTTGTTTGTTCGCCGTCAAATATCCTTTCAAGCCCCATACTGTTTTTAGTGATAATTCCCGTTTTATCAGCACATATAACGGTGGTTTTTCCTATAATCTCAAGTGCGCTTACTCTTTTTATTATTATTTCGTCACGGATAATTCTTTCAATACCCAATGCAACTGCTATTGTTGAAATTGCCGGCAAGCCTTCCGGTATTGCGGCAACGGCAAGAGCAACTGCGTTTAAAAGAGCGGAAACGGTAGTATATGCGAAGTTCATATTTCTGAAATTTATGAAAATTTCTATGAGAAAAACAACAGCGCATACCAAAAGCATTAAAATATTTATTATTTTACCGGCGGAATTAAGATGTGATTCAACCGGAAGAGAATCTCCTCCGCTTTGTTGGTCAAGAGCCTGAATGTGACCTATGGTTGTATTAAGACCAGTTTCAACAACAACTGCTTTGGCATTTCCGTGCATGGCAATGCAGCCTGAAAATACCATATTATTTCTTTCGGAAATAGGAGCAATCTCTTCAATTATGGTATCGGATTTTTTGTTTGAGGGGATATCGTCACCGGTTAAAACATATTCGTTGCAAGCAAAATTGTTTACCTCAATAAGCCTTGCATCGGCAGGGATATAATCGCCGGATTTTATTAAAATTATATCTCCCGGCACCAATTCATCGGCGGATATTTGTTTTTCGATACCGTCTCTTATTACAGTTGCAAGGGGCGTGGTTACACTTTTAAGCGAGTTTAAAACCAAATCGCTTCTGTAAAGCTGATATGCGCTTATTACGGAATTTAATAAAAGTAAAACAATTATTAAAATCGGAGAATAATAATCCGGTTTTTCGTAAGCAAACGAGAGTAAAGAGCAAATAATTGCAACGATTGCTAAAATTAAAACATATTTATCCTTAAGCTGAGAAAAAAGATGTTTTTTAAACGATGGCTTTTTAAGACTCTTTATAACATTTTTTCCGTATGCTTTCAGCCTTAAATCCGCAACACCATTGGCAAGACCTTTCTCTTCGGTAACCTCAAGCTCATTCAATACATCTTGCGTCTGTGAGCTATGCCAAATCATTTACTTCACCTCACACATTAAGCTCCGATTTAATATCCTCGGAGTATAGCCGGTTGATTACCGGAAGCACATTGTTCTTAAGAAATTCATCAACCTGAGATACACTTCTTCCAATAAAGTTTTGCGGCAAAAGTGTCGAAACAATTTCTTCTTTTGTAAGTGGAATTTGCGGGTCCTCGGCTAAAAGCTCAATAAGGTTATTGTCTTTGCCCTCAAGCTTTACACGTGCCGCAGCAGAATGTGAATGAACACGTATGATTTCGTGTAACTGCTGACGGTCGCCGCCACGCTTTACCGATTCCATCATAATATTTTCGGTTGCCATAAAGGGGAGTTTATCATTTACACGCTTTTCGATAATCTTTTCATAAACCACAATATCTGATGTTACATTAAGATAAATATTCAAAATAGCGTCTACCGCAAGAAAAGCCTCGGAAACAGAAATCCGTTTGTTTGCACTATCGTCAAGCGTGCGCTCAAACCATTGTGTAGAAGAGGTAAAGGCGGTGTTTTGCAGGTCACAGATAACATATCTTGATAAAGCGGAAATGCGCTCGCACCGCATAGGATTGCGTTTGTACGGCATAGCTGATGAGCCTATTTGTGATTTCCCGAAAGGCTCTTCCATTTCTTCAAATGACTGCAAAATTCGCATATCGTTTGAAAACTTGTATGCACTTTGAGCAAAACCGCAAAGGGCAGAAAGCATATAATAATCGGTTTTTCTTGAATAAGTCTGACCGGAAACGGGAACGCAGGATTCAAAACCCATATACTCTGCGATGAGTGAATCAAGCATTTTAACCTTTTCTTCGTCATTTTCAAAAAGCTCCATAAAGCTCGCCTGAGTTCCTGTAGTACCCTTTGAGCCTAAAAGCTTTAAGGATTTTATTTGAAATTCGAGATTTTCTATATCGCCTAAAAGCTCATTTATCCAAAGAGTTGCACGCTTGCCGACAGTTGTAAGCTGAGCAGGTTGTAAATGTGTGTATGCAAGGCAGGGAAGAGCCTTGTATTTATCGGCGAAGTCATATAAGTTCTTTACAACTGCCGCCGCTTTTTTAAGTATGATTTCCGCACCCTCACGCAAGGCAATAATATCCGCATTATCACCAACATAGCAGCTTGTAGCACCTAAATGAATAATCGGCTTTGCGGTTGGACATTGAACGCCATAGGCATAAACATGGCTCATAACATCGTGCCTTACCTCTTTTTCACGGGCTTCGGCGACATCATAGTTAATATTATCTGCATTTTCTTGGAGCTCTTTTATTTGTTCATCGGTAATTTTAAGACCTAATTCCTTTTCCGCTTTTGCAAGTGCAATCCAAAGCCTTCTCCAGGTTTTGAATTTAAAATCCTGAGAAAAAACATACTGCATTTCCTTGCTTGCATATCTTGTTGATAG
>JAZLFV010000023.1:0-4302 GCA_045615965.1 Acutalibacteraceae bacterium | reverse complement strand
AAAACCGGTATAAGTGATTTTTCGTTTACATTTACAGACGATAAATGCGAATTCAGCTTTGCAAATGACCAGGGCAGCAAAAAAATAGTCGCCGGCAGGGAAGAGTATAACATCTTTCAGGACTTCCCGCAGACGGGGTATTCAGGTGAAATCGGCGGCAAGGTCTGCCCCGGTCACACCTACAAATGCGCCGCATCGTTCGCGTGGGAAAGCGAAAATCAGATGCTTATGAAGGTGCAGATAATTGATGAATACATCGGTAATCTGTATATTTCATTTGCGTACCGCGACGGCTATGCGCGCGTGCGTATGGACGGCGATGCCGAGCATTTTCTTAAAGAATACAACAGCGCGTTCACGGCATTTTTAAATGGAAAATAAAGAAATAGTTTAAAAAATGTGAAATAACTGTTGATTTTTCAATAAACAGCGCATATAATGTTATTAACAGAACCCGACACGCCTCTCAACGATGCGGACCACGTCGGGTCATTTAATTTTATGGAGATGTTGATTGTGGGAAAAGAACATCAAAATCCTCTTTCGGTCGGTGAGCAAATAGAAAATTTGAAATCAATCGGATTAACGATAGAAGATGAAGAGAAGGCAATATCGTTTTTGAATGATGTATCATATTTCAGAGTAATAAAGGCATATAGTTTGGGTTTAAAACCAAAAAACGGAAATTATTATAATGGGGTTACTTTTGAACAAATAATAAATTTATATAAATTCAACAGCCATTTCAGGCAATTACTGTTTACTGTCATAGAAAGGGTTGAAGTGAATCTGCGCTGCAGAATTGCCAATTACTTTTCCGAAAAATACGGAGTGTTGGGATATGAGGATTCCGACAATTTTGAAAACCCGGAGTACCATAACCTGTTCCTGGAAGATATTGAACAAGAAATAAAGCGCAATTCAAAATCCCCGTTTGTAAAGAATTTTCAAACGAATTATTCTGACGGAAAAATTCCTATGTATGCACTTGTTGAACTTTTCAGTTTCGGTACATTATCGAAATTTTATAAAAATATGAAGAACGAGGATAAAAAAGCCATTGCATCAATGTATGGAGTAGGATATACATATTTGGAAAGCTGGATTGAAAGTATAGCCTATGTGAGAAATCTGTGCGCACATTACGGAAGACTCTACAACGCCAAACTTTCAAAGACTCCGATGCTCTATAAGCAATACCAAAAAGACGGTATAAAAAATATCAGAATTTTCGGCGTGTTGATATGCATATCATATTTGATTCCGCATGATGAGCATTGGAAAGAATTTATTGAAAAGCTGAATTTTTATATTGAAAAATACCCTAATGTGCTAATAGAGACTATGGGATTTCCTGAAAATTGGGTTGACTATTTACAATGATAATGCAGAGCGCTTTTCGATTTTAAAACACTATTGCGTGACCGCCGTTAAGGATACCGAAGCAGTCATATTCGCGCCACGAATCGGAGTTGCGGTATGAATCGGTGTGCGCACCGAGCGGGTTGCCGAAATAGCCGTTGTTTTTGTAAACGGGTCTTTCGGATATAAGGTTTGCCTTAACCGAAAAGCCGAGCCACGGGATAAAATCAAATGTATCGGCAACGCGGTGAAACGGGCATATCCTGCTTTTGACCTTGACATAGGGCGAGCCGATTGTCAGAAGATTTATGAATGAATATTTAAGATTGAGTTCTCTGTCGGCGGAAATCTGTTCCAATATCATACCGCCGAGACTGTGCCCCACAAGCACAAGCGAAGCGCCCTCGGGAATTTCGGTGAGAATGGCGTTTTTCACCTTATTAAAGTAAATGTTCGGCTTTGCGAGAAAGCTTCTCAGGCATACGGGTATGCCGAGAACATCGTTTTTATCCCACGACTGATCTGTGCCTCGCAGAGCCACGAGGTATATTTCTCTGTCGTCGACACCGCCGCCGTAAAGGTGCGCTTTGCGGATTTCGTAGGTTTCGCGCGATGAAGCATAGCGCATGGCATCGTTTAATGTAACGAGTGCATTCGGGTATTCGGGGAATTTGTTTGACATAATACCGCCTCCTATCTCCGGTATTATACCATAAAATTTAATACCGTACAATGAAAAAACAAAGGTTTTGCGAAAAACGGTTTTCGCAAAACCTTTGTTGTCGTTTATGATCTTTGATATACGGGGCATTTTTTGTATTCTTCGCCGTAATCGGCTTTGCAGGTGTATTTTACCTTGCTGTCATCAACATCCATACGCTGTCCGCATAATTTGCAGATGTATTTATCGTTGCTGTTGCCGAAAAGCGAGTTGCTTTCGTAATCAAGATACGGGCATCTTGCCATATGTTTTCACCTCCTGTGTGCTGCTGCTGAACTGATGATGTAATAACTGCAAATATTTGCAGATGGATTATTCATTTTTAAAAAGTTTCTTAAACCGATAATTACAATTTTATTTTTATTGCCGGACGAATGCCAAACCTCTTTGGTTCATCATAATCAGTGTAATTAACACTTATAAAACGAGATCGCAACCCCCCGTTCGATGTAATAGATTCATCAATTGTTTCTTCAAAATTCACTCTTAATGCCCACGGGCAAAAACCGTTGGAAATATCAACACCGCAGGTTTTGGCATACATTGTAGGCGTACATTTTAATCGTGCGCTTTCGGTATCGTATAAGGATTCTACCGAGAAATAGTTGGCTATTTCAAATTCATTCAACAAAAAGACTTTGTCTTCGACACAAAAACTACTGTTTTTCGTGTATATTTCTTTAATCTGTTCTATTTTGCTATCAAAAATATTTGTCGAAGAAATACCGGTCACAAGTATTCTTGCCTGCTCGTTAGTTGAAAATGCAGTATTATAAAAATAGTCGTTCAACCACTTGCGTATGCTGCTGTTTGGCCAATAGCCACATGAAGCGCAAGCAGCGCTGTCAAGTGCATATTTGCTTATGAGTACGGCGGTTTCGTCATAAAGTTTTTCAAGGACTATCCACTCAATTGGAGTTTTATGCTTTTTATTTTCCGAATAATAACTACCAAATTTGACCACATCGCCCACCTTGCAGTCGGACGAAACAGTTGTATAATTATAGGAACTCGATGACATTTTTTTGCCGGAGATAGAGGTAGAGATAATGGTATAAATACAAACAATAAATATGATAACTGTTAAAACGATAGCAACCATACTATTCCTCCTTTTAAGGCACATTTACCAAGTTGCACTATATAACAATTATAAGTCTGTATAAGGCGTGTTTTCGGTTCCGTTTTCAATAAGCTTTTTTACCACTTTGTCAAGCGGTTTTTTCCACAGCTTGCCAAACCATTTGCAGTTGCCGAAATATTTAACGATTGTCGGACTGAATGTGTAATAAATCAAAATAAAAAGACGACCGAGCAGATGTTTGGAGAGAATAGTATCGCGGAATCTTCTGAGTGTCCACACTTCGGGGCAATCACAAGAGCCGTAAACACAGGTTGCAACATAGCAGCCTTTTTTCTTTTCGCCTGTTGTAGCGGCGGCAGGAGCAGCAGGCGGCGCCTCTTTATCGTCAACGATATTTCCGGTTTTAGATTTTATTTCTTCATCTGTAATGTCATAACCGAGCTGTTTTGCTCTGTTGAATGCGGCAATTGCCTTTTCTTTGTTTTTGAAGCCGTTTTCTGTTGAATAAATCAAGCCGAGATAATAATTGGATTTAACTATCATTTGTTCTTCTAATTCGGTGAAAGAATCGCCTCTTTCAAGAACACTTAATTGCTCGAAAATTCCTATGGAACTTTTAATGTCCTTATGTGTCGGTGACTCATATAACAAAATGCCGCAATAAAAGAACTTGCCAATGCATGTGTTATCATTAAAGATTGAATCTGTGAGTATTTCTGCAGCTCTGGCATAATTTTTTTCCAAAATCGCTATGCGAGCATATTCAGCCATACAACGTTTAAGCCAAGCCCAATGGCTACCGGTAAATGGATTGTCCGGATTTGTTTGTAAGCATTCTCTGGCGTTGGATGCCATTACATCCAAACCGTATTTTGCCGATTCATAATTGCCGAGAATAATATGCGAATCAATCATATCCAGCCATACGAATGGTGCAAGTAATACAAAAAACATAGCATACTCTTTATCGTCCTCAAAATTTTCTTTTATGTCTTCAACAATAAAATCAATATGCTTTCTGTAATAACCGCATTTTTTATATAAGTCCGCTAACTCTGTTACACCGCCGATTCTTTTATGCCCGGGAGTTCTGGCAAAATCACAGTAAACAAGTTCTTCGGCGAATTTTATTTTT
>JAZLFV010000022.1:0-2672 GCA_045615965.1 Acutalibacteraceae bacterium | reverse complement strand
ACCCGATGCCACCGAGGAAGAAATGATACTTGCCGCCAAGCGTGCCAATATTCACGATTATGTGCTGACGCTTCCCAACGGCTACGATTCGCAGATAGGCGAGCGTGGCGTTAAGCTCTCGGGCGGACAAAAGCAAAGGCTCAGCATCGCAAGAGTATTTTTAAAAGACCCTGCAATTCTTATTCTTGATGAGGCAACAAGTGCGCTTGATAATACAACCGAAATTCTTATCCAAGAAGCACTTGATGAGCTTTGTAAGGGCAGAACGACCATTGTTGTTGCGCATAGGCTGTCCACTATAAAAACCGCTGATGAAATTGCGGTAATAGATAAAGGACATTTAGTTCAAAAAGGCACCCATGATGAGCTTATAAAAGGGGGCGGAATATACAAGGAGCTCTATAATTTGCAATTCAGGGCAAATAATACATAATAGATTTAATCCCATTTAGTCTAACTGAAAAATACTGAAATATACAGCAAAATGCCGCCCATTTCGGACGGCATCTTTTCATTTTAATGTACGATTCTTTTTCTTTTCCTTCAGTATTTTTAAAATGTCATTAACATTTTCGGCGTTTGCCGCTTTCGGATAATTCTCTTCAAATTGTGTGAGCATTTCCTTTGCCTGTTTTTCGCCCTTACGTATTTCGTTATATACGGCTTCATAATCTCTGTTTTTAAGCAAATCATTTATAAATGTTACGCTGTCTTTCGGTACGGTGTCCCACGAGCCGTAAAGCTTTATAATTGCATTGTCGATTTGCTCTGCGGTGATTTCACAGCCCTTGGTTTTATGCTCAAACAAGATGCCGACAACATCCGATAAATCGTTTTTGTATTTTCGCCCTGCCTTTAATTTCATTGCAATCAAATATTCTGCAGAAACCGTGCGAACATTCAAAACACCGTAAAACGATTTGTAAAATACCGATACCTCACTTAAATGTACCGAATAGGAGTCAGTTTTCTTGAAATCATCATTTAGCCATCCTTTTGGAAGTCCCAAACGGTCGCCTACATGATTTACGGCATCTTTCATAGCGGAAGATGAGGATATAACGGCATCAATATCGGTGGTCATATCACGAAAACCGTAATTTTCTATTACGGCAGCTCCGCCGATTAAAATAATTTCGGCAGGCATATTTTTGCCGCCGAGTTTTTTATACTCACGGGCGAGTTCTTTTAAAATGTTATCTAAATTGTCTTTGTTAAAAGTTTCAGTTGACATTTCTTATCTCGCTTTCTACGATATTAAATCGCATAAATTCCGGAATGGCATTCTTCAAGGCATCAGCTTTAACTTGCTCATTTTTTGTTGCCCCGTAAAGAGATAAAATGCTTGACGGATAAAGTACGGTTTTAAGTTTTTGCTTGCGAATTTCTTTGTAGTTTTCACAAAGCGGCACATTATTTATGCGGCTGATATAGTCTACCATAGCGAGCAGATAAAAGCTTTCGGGATACCACTTTTTTTCGTAATAAGAGGATATATTATTGCTTTTAAGCTCCTCAATAAGGAAATCTAAATCGCCTAAATTTTTAAGTTTATGACAGACATTGCTTTTAAACAGTTCAAAGGCAGGTCGCTTTTCAAGATAAGGAGCAGTAATTTCTTCCATTGACACATTTAACTCTTTTGCCAAACGGTATACCGTCTCGATACTGCACTTTAACAAATTGGTTTTGCCCGAACAAATATCCGAAAGCGTGGCATAAGGAATGTCGGCATTTTTCGATAAGCGGTATTTTGTTATATTCCTGTTTTCAATCAGTTCGTTAATGCTCATGCTCTGACTCCTTTAATGTTAGTATATGCTTTTTCTTTAATAATATTATATCGGTATACCGTTATAATGTCAAGCGTTTATATAAATATTAAATGCATCTAAATGCATCAAAATGCCGCCCATTTCGGACGGCATTTATCTTTTCGTTTTCATTTTTTATTTGCTAATCTTTCTGCCATATTAATTAACGCAGATAAATCATCGTTAGATATATTCTTTGCTAAATCATATAAATGTTTAACCTGTTCCGTGTTTTTCAAATCCTCATCAAAAAATTCTTTCGGTGTTATACCCAAGTAATCGCAAATATATAAAAATTCACTCATTGATGGCAGTGCTTTTCCCGAAGTAATACTCCTTATATAACTGTTGCTATGACCCAAATCAAGGCTCATACGGTATTCAGATACATTTTTCTTTAATCGAAGTTCGGTTATTCTTTCTGCAATATATTTCTCTTTCACGAATGAATCACCTCTAAATATTATTTTACAATAATTCAATCGTTAATCAGCGAAATACAATTTTCAATTTTTGATGATATTTATTGATATTCAACGATATAATCGCTATAATCAGAATAAAATAAGCGATTGGAGCGTTGAACATGGAACATTCAGTTTGTTTTATCGGACACAGAAAAATCAAAGACACACCCGAACTACGTGTTCGGTTGCAGAGCATTTTGCTTGATTTAGTAGAAAACGGGACGGTTAATTTTATTTTCGGAGACCATTCGGCATTTGATAGTTTGTGCTATGAATTGGTGACGGAATTAAAAGAAAAATACCCCGAAATCAGGCGGATAAACTTCCGACAGACATACGAGGATACGGATGATTATACAATGCAGTTTTTAATTAATGGATACGAGGAAAG
>JAZLFV010000021.1:0-4663 GCA_045615965.1 Acutalibacteraceae bacterium | reverse complement strand
TTTTTCAATGAAATTCGTTCCTTACGGAACGAGTGAAATACACCTTACGGTGTATGAAATATTGTTGCACAACGTGAAATGTGCTTCGCACATTAAGGAACGAATTTTATTTCATATTCGGTCGAAAACCGGATATTTCACAATTTGCAAAGTAAATTATTTCACATTTGCCGCAAGACAAATATTTCATTAAAATGATACGATTTTATCTTTCAATTCTGTCCCAATAAAAGCTGGCGGAGCGTTCCTCTGCCCAGGAATAATTAGACATATATTCGCCCCTGAAACGGTTTATTGCGTAAATTTCACCCTTCATATAGTCGTATGAATCGCAATGGAATTTTGATGTGTCAACCGAAAGATGCCCCCAGCTTTTTACAAGAATTTCATTAGCGCCTGCCGCTTCAAGACTTTCCTGCAATGAGCGTATAATGGGCATAAGCGTGTTTTTTAGCTTTCGGTCATAATTTCGTTCTTCGTAGAGGAATGAAGCAATCTGCTCGGTTGTAAGCGATGCACCCTCGTGGTCGATAAGAAGTGCCAAAAGCTCCTTGGATTTTTCCCTTTTAAAGGCAAGAGGCTTGCCGTCTACAAAAAACTCGAATTTACCGAATGTGTTTGCAAAAAAACGTTCGCTTGAAAAATCAATCGGATGCAAAAGATTTTCCATTTCCCGCTTGATTTTTTCGGCAGTAACGGGCTTTGTTATATATCCGCTTGCGTGCAAATGCACGGCGTCAACGGCAAATTCATCAAATCCCGTAACAAAAATTATATTTGTTTTCGGATTATACTGCTTTAACCTTTTTGCGATATCAAGTCCGCTCATACCGAACATATGTATATCCAAAAAGGCGATATCAACTGTGTTTCGCTCGGCAAAAAGCACCGCCATTGACGGCGAATCAAAAGCTTCAAGCTCTGCATCGGGCATAACCTCTTTTACGGCATCGCAAAGTAATCCGAGCGCACCGTTTTCATCATCTACTGCTAAAATTCGCATAAAAACCCCCAAAAAATTAAATTGAAAATTGAAAGTTGAAAATTTTCCATTTTCAATTTTCCGTTGGTAAAAATATTGTTGCTGTTGTGCCGATATTGTTTTTGCTTTCGATTTCGAGAGTGCCACTGCAAAGGCTTTCAATTCTTGATTTAACATTATCTATACCGATATGTTCTTTTTGGCTGACTTCGTTGTGTGAAGCAACGGTATATATACCTACACCGTCATCAATAATTTGAATGATAATTCCGCCAACAACTTTCCTTGTTGCTATCTTTACCGTGCCGCCCGTTTCTCTTTGACCGATACCGTGCTTTATTGCGTTTTCAACAAGCGGCTGGACCGATAATGCAGGCAATAAAAAATCATTTACCTCAATATCGTAAATCACATTAAGCTTTTCCTCAAAGCGGAGCTTTTCAAGCCTTACATAGGTTTTAACATGTGCAAGCTCACGCTCAAAGGTAATCGGCGTATCGACCGTGATAAACCGCATATTTTCTCTTAAATAATCCGAAAAGTCGGCAAGACCGTTTACCGCCTTATCGGGATTTTTTTTGCAGAGCGCCATAATCGAAGAAATGGAGTTATAAAGAAAATGCGGACCTATCTGCGACACCGTGATTTTAGTCTGTTCGAGAGCAATTTGCTTTTCCTGCTCGGCTAAATGCTGTTTCTGTTCAACAATTTTCAAATCTTGGCTGTGAGAAACCGAGATATAGTCATTAAACAAAAGAACGGAAATGGCGATGAATATAAAGCTAGTGTCATACACTAAATCAATGAATGCAACAATAATAGGTACAATTTCGTAACAAATATGCGAAAATGCCGAAGCAGGAGAAAGGCGCTTAATATAAACGAGGGTTATAATAAAGTCAATAATCAGTATCGACAGACGTATGGCAAGGAGAATATAGGCGTACTTATCTGTAATTATATTGCCTGATTCGGATAATATGTATATATCTGAACGCCCGACAAAGAATATAAAACCGATGTGAGCGCAGACATTTATAAGCGGTATAAAATAAAGCCATAGCGGTGTTCGCTGTTTTACTGCAATATCTTCAAGCAAAAAATAGTGAGCACCGATTAAAGCTGCATACATAAGTATATATTCCGATACGGTAAAGCTTTCAAAATACGAAAGCGTTATAACATCGGCAATATTTAAATTAAGCAAAATATCAATAGTAAGTGCTGCAAGTATTATGGCGATAAGCGCCGCAAGTATTTTTTGATGGCGGTGCTTTTCGTGCTTTAAAAGCGATGCCGCAAATAAAAAAAATGTGAAAATCAGCGTTGGGATTTCCATATAAGATAAAGCCAAGTGTTGCATAAAAATCTCCCGAGCAATAATTTTTTTAACAAACAGAAATTTTTATCATATATGTATTATAGTACCTTTTTATGTGTTTGTAAACCATATATGTAACAAAAGTGAAATACACGGCATAAAATACAGCTTTTTAGCCGCTGTAAATGTCAAAAATCGGTATTTTTAGGATAAAAAGAAAAAAAATTTGGAATTTTTTAAAAATTTTTTTCCATTGTCTACCTTTTGACTACCTTGATGTTGTATTATGTGTGCAACGGGTAAGGAAAACCACCCGAAAAACAAACAAATTTTTATTTTTGGAGGAAAAAACAATGTTTAAAAACAAAAAAGGTTTCACAATCGTTGAACTCGTAATCGTAATTGCCGTAATCGCAATTTTGGCTGCAGTTCTTATCCCGACTTTCTCAAGCGTTATCAAGAAGGCAAACGACAGCTCAGCACTTCAGAAAGCAAGAACAGCATTTGAGGTTGTTGCAAGCGAAACTGCTGATGGCGAAAGCGCATTTGAGGAAAATCAGGTTTACATCAGAATTAAAAACGATAAAAACGAATATGTAGATTTCGTATATAACGGCAGCAAGGTTGAACAAATGAAGACAGACTTTTCTTCAACAAATCTTATTAAATTAACTGCTAGTCATTTAAGCAAAGAAGCAAGAAAAGACCTTGGATGGACTGGAACCAACAACACAACCGAGGGTAAGATAGAAGTTTATGTTTCCAATACTCTTGCATATTCAGGTGGTTGGGGAACAGCACCTGCTAATCCGTAAAAACATTATAAACTTTCAGGGACGGGAAACCGCCCCTGTTTTTTATGCTTTCTTTATTTAGCTTAAAATTTAAGTCTTGAATATCGGCGGAATAGGTTATATAATAAATTCAAGTATATTTAATACAAAGAAAACGGGAATTGTTTATGAAGATTATTGATTTACTTGAAAATGAAAAGCTTTCTTTATCGTTTGAGGTCTTTCCGCCGAAAACCGAAACGAGCTTTGAAAGTGTTAAGGCTTCAACCGAGGAAATAGCCAAGCTTCGTCCGTCTTTTATGAGCGTTACATACGGTGCGGGCGGAGGAACAAGCAAATATACGCTTCAAATTGCCAAAAACATTATGGCTATGTACGGCGTGCCGTCACTTGCGCATTTAACCTGCGTTTCTTCCACAAAAGAAACGGTCAGGGAAAGGATAGCCGAAATCAAGGCATCGGGCATTAAAAATGTTATGGCGCTTCGTGGCGATATCCCCAAAGAGCTTGAAAATTCCGATAGGTCAAATTGGGATTACCATAACGCCGTTGAGCTTGTAAGGGAGCTTAAAAGTGCCGATGCGGATTTTTGTATCGGCGGTGCGTGCTACCCCGAAATCCATCCCGAAAGCGTAAACCAAGAGGAAGATATAAAAAGGCTAAAGGAAAAGGTTGATGCAGGCTGTGATTTTCTTACAACACAGATGTTTTTTGATAACAATCTTCTTTATAATTTTTTATATAAAATCAGGGAAGCAGGCATAACTGTTCCGATTATCCCCGGAATAATGCCCATAACAAACGCAAATCAGGTTGAAAGGGCGATAAAGCTTTCAGGCTCTTTTATGCCGCAAAGATTCAAAAGCCTTGTCGATAAATTCGGCACTAACCCTGCGGCTATGAAACAGGCAGGAATTATTTATGCTACCGACCAAATTATAGACCTCTATGCAAACGGTATTAAAAATGTTCACGTTTATTCGATGAATAAACCCGATGTTGCGGCGAAGATTCAGAGTAATTTATCAGATATTCTTAAAATATGAGTGAAATAGTCTTAACCAAAACATATAAGTCAATCCCGATTTGCGAGCGTGAAGTTTTCAGATATTGCGGATATGCAGAGCCGGATTCAGATGCAAAGGCTTTGCTCAATGAGTGTGTTGCCGAGCTTGAAAACCGCCTTACATATAAGGTTTGCTATTGCGAATTGCCCGTTGAAATTAAAGACGGTATTTGCAAATTCGGGGTGTTTGATATAGAGTCTGCCGATTTGTGTAAAAATTTACAAGGCTGTAAAAGGGCAATTCTTTTTGCGGCAACAATCGGCTTGGAAATTGACAGGCTTATTGTAAAATACGGCAAAATATCGCCCTTAAAGGCGCTTATGCTTGAGGCTTTGGGCTCGGAGCGTGCCGAGGCGCTTTGCGATAGATTTTGCGAGGATATTAAAAAGGAATTCAATGCTCATTTAAAGCCGAGATTCAGCGCAGGCTACGGCGATTTGCCGCTTGATACCCAAAGGACTGTCTTTTCGGTTTTGGATTGTTCAAGGAAAATAGGTCT
>JAZLFV010000020.1:0-6309 GCA_045615965.1 Acutalibacteraceae bacterium | reverse complement strand
CATACTCTCAAAATATAAGCAAGGGATTAAATGCTTGCTGTCTCAAAAACCGAAAACCCATTCTTTGCAACTATCTTTCTCCGATTTGCTCGACTGCGCTTGAAAAAATGGGGAAACTCAAAAAAAATTCACATTCCCCATCAGACTCCGGTAAAGCACCGATTAAATTTATGTCGGTGAATGTCGCAAATTAAAGACTTATTATAATTGCGGCGGGAAAACCTACCGAATATACAGAAAGGAAGCCTTGATGTGAAAGAAGAGTCTGAAATTTTAAAGACTAAAATGAATGCTATTTTAAAAGAAAAACTACCGATGCCGGAAGCAGAGTCGCTTAAAGACGAAGGGTTTAATTTTAAGAATCCCACAAGAGGAACAGCGGTTATGGTAGCGCTTTACAAAAAGGCGGCATCGGGCGACCTTTCTGCTATTAAGGAGCTTATCGGCATTGTTTCGGGCGGCTCACACGGAACAGACGGAAAGGCGGTGACAATTATTGAAGACATCTGAATTTAAAATTTCGGAAATAGTCGGAAACGGCTACGATGAATTTTGGAACTCCTCTAAACGGTACAGGGTTTTAAAGGGCGGAAAAGCATCAAAAAAAAGCACTACAACGGCGCTTAATTTTATTTTCCGCCTTATGAAATATACTGAAAGTAATCTGCTTGTTGTGCGCCAAGTTATGAATACCCACCGTGACTCAACCTTTGCTCAGCTTAAATGGGCACAGGAGCGTCTTGGAGTTTCATCCCTTTGGGAAAACAAGGTATCGCCTATGGAAATGACCTATCTTCCAACGGGTCAAAAAATTCTCTTCCGTGGCTTTGACGATGTCTTAAAGCTTGCATCGACCACCGTTTCAAAAGGGTATCTCAATTTTGTTTGGATAGAGGAAGCCTTCGAATTGCCGAGTGAAGCCGATTTTTTAAAGCTTGACCTATCGGTACCACGAGGACAAACCCCACAAAATCTTTTTAAACAGACAACGCTTACATTTAACCCGTGGAGTGAAACGCATTGGCTCAAGAAAAGATTTTTTGATAACACCCCGGATAACTGCGATGTGTTTTCAACCAACTATAAAATAAACGAGTTTCTTGACGAAACGGATATAAAGGTTTTTGAGGAAATGCGCAAAAGCAATCCCCGAAAATACGATGTTGCAGGGCTTGGTAATTGGGGAATTTCCGAAGGTCTTGTTTACGAAAACTTTGAAGCCGGAACAGTAAACACGAACGAAGATGCCGAGCATTGGAAAAGCTTTTTCGGTCTTGATTACGGCTATTCAAATGACCCTACAGCCTTTATTGCCATTAAAGTAAATCCCAAAGAAAAGCTTATTTATGTGTTTGATGAATTCTATAAAAAAAGAATGCTTAACTGCGATATTGCAAACGAAATCATCAAAAAAGGTTATGCAAAGGAGAAAATCCGTGCCGACTGTGCCGAGCCTAAATCAAACGATGATTTAAGGCGTTTGGGTATTTCAAGGATTATGCCCTCCTCAAAAGGGAAAGACAGTATTTTAAACGGTATTGCCAACATCTGCGAATATAGAATAATCGTAAACCCCGCCTGTGTAAATACTTTAAGAGAACTATCTACATATGTTTACGATGAAAGGCGAAACGAAAACGGTCTTAAATTGCCTAAAGACTGCGATAATCACTTGATGGATGCTCTGCGTTATGCATTTTACGATGTCAGATTTTTTAAACCTGACGGCATACCGAACAGCTTAGAGCTATCAAAAAACAATTATTTTAAAGGAGGCTGGGATATATGAGCTTAACCGCTTATATGACTACCCTGATTCTTGCATTTTTTTGCGGATTTTTGCTCGGTCTTGATTTTCCGTTTAAAACCAAAACATCGGTTTGCGGGGAAAAAACACAGCCAAAAGATGAGGTTATTTCGCTTATAAATGAGCAATACCGCAACTTTTTAAACTATGATGGAACCGTACAACGGGAGGAAAACAAATGGAAGAAATAAATCTTGAACTAAAAGCCCAAAATACAGAAAATTCGCCGGCTTCAAGACTTAATAAAATAGCCGAAGAATTTGGATTAACCGCCGACCAACTGCTTGATAAATTTGAAGAATCTCAAGCAAAAAACATAGAAAATGACACTTCAGATAACCGAAGCATAGGCTCGCAAGGTCAATCTGTTTCGGATTCATTCGACCCGGCAGGCAGCGAGTTTTTAAAGGGTATCTGGGGAAGATAAAACTTTATAAAAATTTAAGGAGAAAAAATATGTCAATAAATTCTATTGAAAACGCAGCAAAATATTCAGAAGAGCTCGATAAGGTATTTGAGCAGAAAAGTGCAACCGGATTTTTCGCCGACAACGCACTTAAAACAAAATTTGTAGGTGCTAAAACCGTTATTATCCCTGATGTGGATTTCCAAGGGTTAGCCGATTACGACCGTGACACCGGCTTTACAAGAGGTGCTATCACGGTAAGTAACACATCATACAATATGTCTATGGACCGTGCCCGTTCTTTGCAAATCGACCGTGAGGATATGGACGAAACAGGTATTGCAAATCTTGCAGGCAAGATTTTGGGCGAATATGTACGCACAAAGGTTGTACCCGAATGCGATTCTTATGTAATTTCAAAGCTTGCAGGTCTTGCCGCAACAAGGTCTAATATTATTAACGGCAATATTGCAAAACCGTATGAGGCTCTTTGCAGTCTTATAAGCGAGGTTCAGTCTGAAGTAGGATATGATGAAGAGCTTGTTGCCTTCGTTGACAGCGCAATGTATGCTGCTTTGCAGAACAGCACCGAAATTTCCCGCCTTATTAACATTTCCGATTTCAAGCAGGGCGATATAAGCCTCAAGGTTAAGTCCATTAACGGTGTGGCTCTGATTCCGGTTGTATCGGAGCGTATGAAAACTGCTTATACCTTCAACAACACCACCGCAGGCGGATTTGCTCCGCTTGATAATGCAAGAGAAGTTTATATGCTTGTTTGCCCTAAATCCGGTGCACATCTTGTTAAGAAGACCGAGCAGATGAGAATTTTCACTCCCGAGCAGAACATTGATGCCGATGCCTATAAGTTTGACTACCGCATTTATTACGATGTATTCGTTAAGAAAAGCGGTCTTGATGCAATCTGGGCTTGGCTTTCACCTACCGTTACGGTAAGTGCTCAGCCACAGAATAAAACCGTAACCGAAGGTGCAATTTCAGGCTCTGTTTCCGTTACCGCTTCAAGCACAGGCACCCTCACCTATCAATGGTACTCCTGCACCGATAGCAGCAAAAGCAACGCAACCAAGATTGCCGGTGCTTCAGCTTCAAGCTTTACAATTCCTACTACTCTTGAGGCCGGAGAGTATTATTACTTTGTAAAAATTACAGTTGACGGTATCGCAAGTACAAATTCTTCCGTTGCAAAGGTAACTGTTGAAGAAGACGACTGATTAAGCAAGGCTTAAAATTTCTGCCCTGAGGGTTTTCCCTTGGGGTAGTTTTAAAAAGGAGGAATACTATGATAGATTTAAGTCCTGCCGGAATATTCAACGAATATTTAGAGGGTGTAAACTATAAAAGTGCGCTCGGCAGCAAAGGTATTTATGAACAAACAGATATAAACGAAAGATTCTATATCGGCGACCAATGGTACGGTGCAGAATGCGGAAATAAGCGCCCGCTTGTAAGACATAACATAATTAAGCGTATCGGTGAATATAAATTATCGCAGATACTTGATACAAGGGTTGCTTTTGATTTCGGTGTAAACGGTGTTACAAGCCCGATTTCAGGCAAAACCGCAAATCTTAAAAAGCGTGCCTCCGGCTTTAAGTATACCGGAGATTTATCAAATGATGAAATTATTGCACTTTGTGAAGCTTTAAAAAAATACTTTACGGTAACCTCAAAAAGGCTTAATTTTGATAATCTATGCTCAAAAGCATTAAGAAACTCATATATTTCCGGAACGGGAATAATATATACCTATTGGGACAGCGATGTGAAAACGGGTATTCAAAAAGGATATACACCGGTTAACGGAGATATAAAATGTGAGGTATTATCGGTAAAGGATGTGTATTTTGCAAAACCTTACGAGCAAAACACAGAAGCTCAGCCGTTTATAATAATTTCCTCTGTTCGTGACCGTGAAGATGTATTGAACGAGGCGGCAAAATACGGTGCAGATGAATTTACGCTAAACACCATTAAAAACAGCGGTGAAGAAAACATAACCGTACTTACAAAGCTGTTTAAAGTCAAAAACGAGCTCGGAGAAGAAACGGTTATGTGTATTAAAGTAACAGAAAAAACTACCGTAAGAAGCGCATTTGATACTAAGCTTAAAAGGTATCCTATTGCCGTTTTCCGCTTCGAAGAACGCAACAATTCCGTCTACGGTGAAAGCGAGGTAACCTATGTTATTCCGAATCAGATTGCAATAAACCGAATGATTACCGCAAATGTGTGGTCTGCCGTTATAAGCGGTATGCCGATGATGGTTGTAAACGGTGATACCGTTACATCCGACATAACAAATGAGCCGGGACAAATTATTAAAATTTTCGGTTCAAACGAAGATGTTGAAGGCGCAATTAAATACATTACTCCACCGGACATAACCAAAAGCTTTAGTGACGGTGTAAATACACTTATCGAAAACACTCTTACACAATGCGGTGCAAACGAAATTGCTTTAGGTGACAGCCCTGCAGATAATATGGGTGCGCTCAAAATTATGCGAAATGCCGCAACTATGCCGCTCGATATTATTAAAAACAGATATTGCGCTTTTCTTTCCGAAATCGCCCTTATATGGGTGGATTTCTGGATTACACAATACGGCAACCGAAAGATACGCATAAGCGATGAAAACGGCGTATGGTATTTGCCGTTTAACTCCGAAAGATACAGCAATTTACAATTTATATGCGATGTGTATAAAACGGAGGAAAAGGAATTTACCTCAAAAGACAGCATAAATCTTTTAACTTCGCTTCTGGAAAAGGGCATCATTTCAAAAGAGGAATACTTAGAGCGTCTGCCGACAGGGCTTATCCCGAATGCAGATAAGCTTTATAAAATCAAAAAGGAGGGAGATAATATATGACAGGATTTGATATATATGAATCGGCTATGCTTTTACTCGGTATCCCCGATTCCAAAGGAACAATTGAACGGGATGAAAATTTCAAAAGGCTTGCACTTGAAGTAATAAACAATTTAAGTCTTGAGCTTTGCGGTGCAGAGCCTGTTAAAAATCTGTTTGAAACGGTAAAGGCAGATAATAAAGCAAAATCGGTTATGGCATACGGGCTTGCCTCGTTTATATCGGCTTACAACCGTGATGTTGAAAAAAATACCGTTATAACCGCCATATTCAACGCAAAGCGTACTGCTTATTTATCTAAATCCGTGCATATTAAAGATGCTTCTCCCGATATATATGGGGTGTGATTTATGAAATATCCGAGCATAAAAGCCAAAAAGCATTTATATGAAAAATTTGAGCTTTCGGGCGGCATAAACGGGAATAATGATGAAAATGTATTTAAAGGTCAGCTTAAAAGCTCAAAAAATTTAACAAATCTAAACGGAGTATTAAAAAGTCGGGAAGGAATTTTCCCCTTAGAGGACTCCTTTATAGGAAACCACGACAGCGAAGGACATATAAAAATAGGTCTTACCGTTACCGATACTGTTTTTATTGAAGACGGTAAAAGCTATAAAATAGGTTATCAGCTTTGGGAAAACAACAGCAATTTCGAGATTTTATATGTCTATAAAATATCCGAAGATTTTACCGTTTCTTTAGTAGAAAAGCTCGATATTTATCCCACATACAACGACTATTATAAATTCAAAAATGTGTTTTTCATTGTGGGTAAACGCTCGGTTGGCAGCGGACTGTTTGCTTTTTTAACAAGATACAGCGAAATTTCTTCCCAAACAATATACGAAATCTATGAGCATAATCCATATGAACACGAATTCACACAGATGAACGGCGAGAATTTTTATATTCCCGTAATATACACCAACGGCCGTGGTTCGAGATATGAGGAGGCTAAAAAGTTATATAATGTATTTAACGAAGCGCCCGAATCCAACGAAAGCGTAAATATGCTCGGAGGCGGCTTCGGTGCATATTTTTCTTCAGACGGTCTTTCATCCGAATTTAAGCTTCCCATTACCGATATACGCACGGAAGAATACTTCGAATGCTATTTTTACGATTATGAATCGGCATTGGCAATATGGGTGATTCCACCAAACCAAACAAGCGTCACAGCCAAACTGTCGGGGGAGA
>JAZLFV010000019.1:0-10036 GCA_045615965.1 Acutalibacteraceae bacterium | reverse complement strand
TACGGACTTTACGATATGAATGATTGCTTAAATCTTTAATGCCGCAAAAAAATAATACTCCATCGGACTTTTTGTTTCCGATGGAGTTTTTTTATTTTATATTCATTTTTGTTTTTAATCCGTTAAGGCTTTTATCGTATTGCTCCTTTGAAATCGCCTTTGTGCTTAAAAATGTATCAAGCGTTTCTTTTTGGGAATCAAACAGGCGTTTGTTTTTAGGCTGACGAGAGTCGAACCCGTTACGGTTCCGCTCTAAGCCTTTTTCCGTCTGCTTTGCATTCGTTTTTGAAAGGCGTCAGCCTTTCTGCAAACTCATAACTTCGCATACGAAAAAATTTTACGGCAGGAACTGCAAAGCACCTGCCAAATAGAAAATTTTGATGAAGTGCGAAGTTGAGAATCGCAGATATACTGGCGTATTTCAAGAGTTGAAACAAAGCAATTCTCAAAATTTTCATTTGTCAGGCGTAACGGGTTCAACTCTCGTCAGCCTAAGATAAGCAAGATAATCCTCAAGAATTACAGTTGCGGCAACGGCATCAACCGTCTGCTTGCGCTTTTTTCCGTAGGTTTCATTCATATCAAGCAGATTATAAGCCTCCATAGTCGTGCAACGCTCATCGTATAAAACGGTTTTTATTCCGCTTTCAAGCTCTATTTTTTCGGCAATTTCGGTGCAAAGCTTTGCACGCTCGCCCAAACTGCCGTCCATATTTTTAGGCAATCCCACAACTATTTGCTCTGCTTCATAAAGCTTTGCCTTTTCGCATATTTTTAATATAAGCTTATCGGTGTTATACTCGGTTATAACCTCTTTCGGAAAAGCAAATTTCTCGCTTTTATCCGAAACAGCAATACCCGTTCTCGCAACACCTAAATCAACACCCATTACCGTCATTAATCTCCCACCTTTTTCATAAATGTTGAAAGACGGTTTCTAACCGGCAAAAACTCCTCAGGTACATGAGTATGGTCGTATCGGTAACGAACGGTAAACTTCCCATTTTCATAAGTAAGAAGCGCAACCGCAGTATTTTCTGCCCACGGCATTTCGGCAAGGCGCTCAATTGTGCCCAGCTCAAGCCTTGCCATAAGGCAACGTATCACTCCGCCATGCGTTGCGACCGCAACTGTTTTGCCATCATTTTCTTTAGCAATTTTTAAAATGCAATTATATATTCTTTCATAAGCATCCCGCATTCTTTCGCCACCCTCAGGCTCAAAATCCTGCGGATGATTATCCCAAGCATCGGCAAGCACTTTATCGGCGTGCAATGCATCGTAAAACGGCTTACCGTCTACAACTCCGCCCTCAATCTCACGAAGGTCATAATCTATTTTGGCATTCAAATCTTTTTCACCTATAACGGCAAAAGCGGTTTTTTGAGCCCGTATAAGCGGACTTGTATATACCGCATCAAGCTTTATATCTTTAAATCTTTCTTTTAAATAATCAAGCTGCGTTTGACCGAGCGGAGTTATATCACAATTTACACCACCTTGAAAAATACGCTTTTGATTCCCCTTTGCCTCGCAATGCCTTACAATGTATATTTCTGTCATTAAAACATTTCCTTTATAATATTTTACCGTTTGATTTTAACACAAATAAAGCAAAAAATCCACTTTAAATTTTAATATAAACGGTTTTTTAAACAAAATTTCTTACTTTTTAATAATGTAAAATAATGCAAAATGTTATTTTGTTCTTGACATTTTTTTATGTTATGATATACTTATCAGTAAGAAAACCGATGATTAAGAATAGTAACTTATCATTTTTATTTAAAGAGAGTCGCCGGCGGTGGAATGGCGGTAATAAAATTTTAAGCGAATGGGCTTATGAGGGCAACCGAAAGCGTTTTGCAAGTAGCAGTTGACGGCTCACATCCGTTATAATGTGACTTATATTTATGTATAAGGTGAAGGCGGATGATTTATTCATCAATTAGGGTGGTACCGCAGGATATTTAAAATCTTGTCCCTTATGGGATAAGGTTTTTTGTTTTTAAGGTGATTTTATGTTTATACTTGTTAAACGATGGTGTGATTAAAATTTTTATACCGAAGCATTTAATAAACTATTTAAAACTTTAAGGAGAAAAATTTTATGAACAAATACCGTGATTTTGATAATTATTTAAATGAATATCCTACAGAGGACGGATATTTCGGCCCTTACGGCGGAAATTATCTTGATAATCCAGAGCTTATAAAAGCTTTTAACGAATATGCCGAAGGGTATCTCACCATAGCGCAGTCGGCACAGTTTATAAACGAGCTTCGCCGTATAAGAAAGGATTTTCAAGGCAGACCGACTCCGGTTTACCATTGTGAAAAGCTCTCCCGTTATTTCGGAACAATGCAGATTTATTTAAAGCGTGAAGATTTAAACCATACCGGTGCACATAAACTTAACCATTGTATGGGCGAAGGTCTGCTTGCAAAATATATGGGAAAGAAAAAACTTATTGCCGAAACGGGCGCCGGTCAGCACGGTGTAGCTCTTGCGACCGCCGCCGCATATTTCGGGCTTGACTGTGATATTTATATGGGTGAAGTTGATATCGAAAAGCAAGCACCGAATGTTGCAAGAATGAAGATGCTCGGTGCAAGGGTTATCCCCGTATCTAAAGGTCTCAAAACATTAAAGGAAGCTGTTGACGCCGCTTTTGAAGCTTATTCAAACGAATATAAGGAAGCTATTTACTGTATAGGTACTGCTGCAGGTCCGCATCCGTTTCCGCTTATGGTAAGAGATTTTCAGGCGGTTATCGGCAAAGAAGCAAGAGAACAGTTTTTAGAGGCTACAGGCCATCTTCCCCAAAAGGTTTGCGCATGCGTAGGCGGCGGCTCTAATTCGATAGGAATGTTTATTCCGTTTATTGAAGACCCGGTTGAGTTTTACGGTGTTGAGCCGCTTGGCAGAGGTTCGGGTTATGGCGATAATGCCGCAAGCATAACCTACGGTAAAGAGGGAATTATGCACGGCTTTAAGAGCTATATGCTTGCCGATAAAGACGGTAATCCTGCTCCGGTTTACAGTAACGCAAGCGGGCTTGACTATCCGGCGGCAGGTCCTGAACACGCATTTTTACACGATGGCGGAAGAGTAAATTATGTAACCGTTTCAGACGAAGAAGCTATTGAAGCATTTTATCTGTTGTGTCGTTTCGAGGGCATTATCCCGGCAATTGAAAGCTCCCATGCCCTTGCGTATGCAATAAAAGCCGCAAAAGAGGAAAAGCCAGGCTCAATACTTGTAAACCTTTCGGGCAGAGGTGATAAAGACCTTGACTTTATTGCCGAAAAATACGGCTTCGGCGATGAATTTCTTAAAAAGCGTGGTATAATTTTACCGAGCAGAGTTTAAACTGAATTTAAAAAACAGAAACACCCGTTGGCTTAAAATAAAGTCACGGGTGTTTTTCGTATCAACTTTAATGCTTTATGTATGCTTCAAGACGGTATATCGGCTGACCGAGAGATAAAAATTTCTGTTCGTATTCGGTAATTATATTTTCGTTTGATTCCTGAAAATCGGTGCTGTGAACATCAAGCGAAACATTTTTAAGTGCAAAACCGTTTGCCGAAAACTGTTCTATTGAAAACTCAAAAAAGTGCATATTATCGGTTTTTTGATGAATTTCGGCAGACGGCTTCATTATCCGCTTATAAATATTCAAAAAATTCTCGCTTGTCAAGCGATGGGAAGCATATTTTGCTTTTGGAAAAGGGCAGGAATGATTTAGAAAAATCATTTCGATACTGTTTGGTCTTATATGTCTTTCAATATACTCTGCCGACATTTTTATAAACCGCAGATTCTTAACATTTTCCTTTTGCGCAAGCTCGCATGCCGAAACAATAACATTTGAATCCTTTTCAATTGCCAATAGGTTTATATCTGGGTGCGTTTTTGCAAAGTTAACGGCAAATTTGCCTTTTCCGCAACCGATTTCAAGATAAAGAGGTCTTTTTGCCTTAAACCATTTATCAAAATCAAGATAATCTTTATTTTCGATTGCCGTATTGAAATTACGGTCTTCGCATTCGCTTACATAAAGATAATCGTTAACACCCTGAAGCCTTTCTTCAAGGTGTTTTTTCTTTCTCATTCTCATTACTTTAATTCTTCTAATTTTTCGGCGGCATCATTTAAATAATCGCCCTCAAAAAGTTCTATAACTCCCATATCGACCTGCTTTGCAAGCTCTGTATCAATAGGCATTTTTGCAAGCAGAGGTACTCCTGCTTCCTTGGCGATATCTTCGCTTCCCGTACCGAAAACCGAAAATTCTTTTCCGCAATCGGGGCATTTCACATAGCTCATATTCTCAATAATCCCAAGCACGGGAATATCCATCATATTTGCCATATTAAGCGCCTTTTTAACTATAAGCGACACCAAATCCTGCGGTGATGTTACCACAACCGCACCGTCAAGCGGAATCATCTGAAATACGGTAAGCGGAACATCGCCGGTTCCGGGCGGACAATCAATAAAGAGATAATCAAGGTCGCCCCAAACAACCTCTTGCCAAAACTGTTTTACAAGACCTGCAATAACCGGACCTCGCCAAATTACCGGTGCATCGCTTTTTTCAAGCATCATATTAACCGATATAAGCTTTATACCTGTTTTTGTTTCAGCCGGAAGAATACCAAGCTCATTTTGCATAGCCTTATCGTTTATTCCAAAGGCTTTAGGTATGGAAGGGCCGGTTATATCGGCATCTAAAATACCGACCTTATACCCTCTCCTGCTCATTTCCGTGGCAAGCATAGAGGTGACCATAGATTTACCTACTCCGCCTTTTCCGCTTACAACAGCAACAATATGCTTTATGTTATTAAAAGCACCTGTGGGCTCTAATAAGCTGCCGTTTTCTTTTTTGCCGCAATTACTGCCGCAAGTTTCGCAGTTTCCGCTGCATCCTGACATTTTTATCACCTTAAACTTAAATTAATTATTTACCCATAGCCGGCTCTTTTTCCGGCTCTTCTTCAGACTCTTCTTCCAATATTTCGGTTTTGTTTCTTTTTGCCTTTATTTTATCTCCTATACCGAATCCTAAACAAAGTATTACCATATATGCCCAAAGTATTCCGAGCGCCGGAGTAAGATACAGAAACGGCATTTTAATAAACTTATGGAAAAGCGCCAATATACTTATGCCGAGGTCATCAATCGTGTAAAAATAATCGGCGTATGAGCAAAGTCCGGTTGCTCTGAACACAAGGTTTACACAATGAATTACAAAAGCAAGTATCATAAAAAGCGCCGAAAGCCCCGGAATATCCTTGTATTTGGGCTTGTAAAAGCCTAATGTTGCAACCGATACGCCTGCAATAACGATAAAGAAATGTGTTAAATAATATCCCGCTATTCTCGGAACCAAAATGGAATAGCCTGAGAATGCGGTTTCGGCGAAAATAAGCGCCATTGTTGCTCCGAGCGGAGCTACCAAAAATCCAAAGCCTTTTAAATATTTATTTTCGGTTAAAACACCAATCGGTATTAAAAACATATTTATATTGCAAAGCTGCAACGGAAGCTCATTAAACCAATTAAATTTATCGAGCTTAGGTACAGTAACCTCTAAAAACTCCTTATCTACAGATAAAAAGCCCTTATAGACAAAGAATATAACAACGGTTAAGGTGCAAAAGGTAGTAATAAATATCTTTTTTGCCTTTTCGCTTTTATTTCTGAATATCGCCCAAATAGCCACAATAATCAAAACGGTTATTATCCAACAAGCTATGTATATGCCGTTAAACGGCGCTATTTTTAACATATTTATTCCCCCTGATTTTTGATAAAAGCTCTGCTGATAAAAATACAGCAACGGCAAGACCGCATCCCCCAGCGATATCTAATACCGAATGTTGCTTTACAAATACAGTTGAAGCACATATGAGCACCATCAAAATAAAAGAAGCTATATGAAGTGGCTTATTGTTTTTAAGAGGACTCCACAAAAATGTTGTTAAATGAGCCATTAAGGCTTCATAACAATGAAGGCTGGGAAAGGCATTTGCAGGCGGTGTATCATTGGAATAAATAAACCGGCAAAGCCACAGCAAAACGCCCTTACCCTCCGCTGTCGGGCGAAAGGTAATTTGAGTAGGATAAATAATAAAAAAGATAAATGTTATAAGCATTCCCGAAAAAAATGTTAATGCCTGCTTTTTAAATACTTTTTCATCATTAAAATAAACGCATATCATAAGTATTGGTACATAAGGATACCAGATTATATACGGAATAATAAAAACCGGCAAAAACGGTATTTTATCATCAAGCGGAATATGAACCGAATGAAACTCCCCTACAGTAATTTCAATTAAAAAATACATAATCCCCACAACCAAAAGTCCGAAAAGCCAATAAAAACTTTTATGTTCCTTAATGTATTTAATATATTTTGAAATCAAAAACATCCCCCTGATTTTTATACCATATAATTATATTTATTTTATACCCCTTTGTCAACTTTTATGATAAATATTGGCTATTAAAATAAAATGTGGCTAAACGCCACGAAGGCATTAAGCCACATAAGTTTGTCTACAGTCTGATGCAGGTGCGAATGCATCCTGCATTTTGATTTGCATTTTCAGTTAAGCCCCAAGCTTACGGATATTGCCTTATCAACCATATCCATAGCATATCCGTCAAGACTTCCGGTTTTTTCTTTAAGCCTTGTCTTATCAATGGTACGCATTTGCTCAAGAAGTACAATCGAATCCTTTGCAAGTCCGCAGCCGGTTGCATCAAGCTTAATGTGGGTCGGTAAATCGGTTTTATACTGTTTACTTGTTATCGCCGCCGCAATAACCGTAGGGCTGTATTTGTTGCCCACATCGTTCTGAACTATAAGTACCGGCCGTACACCGCCCTGCTCCGAACCGATTACGGGGCTTAAATCGGCATAGTAAATATCTCCACGCTTAATATTCATTATCGTTTCACTCTCCGTGATGTTCTTCAAAACTATTGTTGACCGATAACCTTAAATTTAATCGGAAAATTTTTCTTGCGCTTCAATATTATTCTATTCTATATGCCAATAGTAGTTACTTTGCATAAAATATGTTTTGAATTTTTAAATAATTTTTCCTAAATTTGCAGAGCTTTTTTGCGTAAAACTATTGAAAAACGGGATAAAAAATTTTATAATATAATTGTTAAAATATAAGGAGGATTTGAATATGGACAGTAATAAACGACCGGACGATATGAAGCGTATCAATAGCCAAGAGCTTGCCGATGCTTTTATTGACGAGCAGGTTAAGGCTCTTCGTGAGCAGATAGGCAACAAAAAGGTTTTACTTGCACTTTCAGGCGGTGTTGATTCCTCTGTTGTTGCGGCACTTCTTATTAAAGCAATAGGCAAACAGCTTGTATGCGTTCACGTAAACCACGGCCTTTTGCGTAAGGGTGAGCCGGAGCAGGTTATAGAGGTTTTCCGCAATCAGATGGATGCAAATCTCATTTATGTTGATGCGGTTGACCGTTTTCTTGATAAGCTTGCAGGTATAAGCGAGCCGGAAGATAAGAGAAAGATTATCGGTGCTGAATTTATCCGTGTTTTTGAGGAAGAAGCAAGAAAGCTTGAAGGCATTGAATTTTTGGCACAGGGCACAATTTATCCCGATATTTTGGAAAGTGACGGCGTTAAAGCGCATCACAATGTCGGCGGCTTGCCCGAGGATTTGAAGTTCGAGCTTGTAGAGCCGGTTAAGCTCCTTTATAAAGACGAAGTAAGAGTTGTAGGTAAGGCACTTGGTCTTCCCGATAATATGGTTTTCCGCCAGCCGTTCCCCGGCCCCGGACTCGGTGTTCGTTGCATAGGCGCCATCACACGTGAGCGTTTAGAGGCAGTAAGAGAATCGGATGCTATTTTGCGTGAGGAATTTGCAAATGCAGGTCTTGAAGGTAAGGTTTGGCAATACTTTACAGTTGTCCCCGATTTCAAATCAACCGGAATAAAAGACGGCAAGCGCCTTTGGGATTGGCCGGTTATCATCCGTGCCGTAAACAGCATTGACGCCACAAGCGCTTCAATCGAGGAAGTACCCTATTCCCTTTTAAACAAGATTGTAAACCGCATTTTAAATGAGGTTAAAGACGTAAACAGAGTTCTATTTGATTTAAGCCCCAAGCCAATTGCCACAATCGAGTGGGAATAAAACAATAAGCAAACTCCCGGAAGTCCTTTTTATAAGGGCTTCGGGGAGTTTTTATTTCTGTGGATGTTTATTTCAGTTGAATTGTTTTTCATTAGAATCAAATATTTATATAAGTTTTTGTTTTATGGGTAGATAAAATCAGTTTTGAAAGTGAAATATCATTTGTTTTCTGGAAAGAAACATTTTCCGCATGATATCGCCTGGATTTTTCTATATCCTGCTTTCGCTTTTCTTTTGCTTCTTCATAATTTTCCAATGTTTCGCAATATTTTGCAAATATAATTACACCCTCGGGGCGAACCTCAAAAAATCCGCTTTCAACAACAAAAATGTGCCATTCTCCGTCTATTTTCAGCTTTATTTCATCATTTCCGAGTGCGGCAACAAGATTTTGATGCCCCTTTAAAATTTCTATGTCTCCGGCTGATGTAGGGCAGATTGCCGCCTCTACCATGCCCTCAAAAACCTGTTTTTCCGGTGTTAGAATTTCAAGACCGAATACACTCAAGCGCAATCCTCCCTGCAATTTAAAGTTCCTTCGCTTTTTGCCTTGCTTCTTCGATTGTTCCTACCATCGAAAATGCAAGCTCCGGAATATCGTCTGCTTCGCCGTCAATAATCTGCCTGAAGCCCTCTATTGTATCCTTAAGCGAAACAAATTTCCCATTTACTCCCGTAAATGCCTCGGCAACAAACATAGGCTGAGAAAGGAAATTGTTGATTTTTCTCGCTCTCAAAACAGTAAGGCGGTCTTCATCAGATAATTCTTCCATACCGAGTATGGCAATTATATCCTTTAAATCGGCATATCTCTGCAAGGTTTCATCCACCGCCCGTGCAACACGGTAATGCTCAGAACCTACTATTTCCGGCTCTAATACCCGGCTGGTTGAATTAAGTGGGTCAACTGCAGGATAAATACCCTGCTCGGCAATAGACCTTGAAAGAACGGTTGTAGCATCAAGATGGGTAAATATCGTAGCAGGGGCAGGGTCTGTTAAATCGTCCGCCGGAACATACACCGCCTGCACCGAGGTTATTGAGCCGTTTGCGGTTGAAGCAATTCTTTCCTCTATATCACCCAATTCATTGGCAAGCGTTGGCTGATATCCTACTGCTGCAGGCAATCTGCCGAGCATTGCGCTGACCTCGTTTCCTGCCTGAACAAAACGGTAAATATTATCAATAAAAAGCAAAACATCCTGATGCTTTTCATCTCTTAAATACTCTGCCTCGGTAAGCCCTGTCATGGCAATTCGCATACGGCTTCCCGAAGGCTCATTCATCTGACCGAAGGCAAGCACGGTTTTATTTATAACTCCGCTTTTTTCCATATCCGCAATAAGCTCGTTACCTTCACGGGAACGTTCACCAACACCCGTAAATACCGAATATCCGCCGTGTTTTGTGGCAATATTGTGTATCATTTCCATTATGAGAACGGTTTTCCCTACACCTGCGCCGCCGAAAAGTCCTATCTTTCCGCCCTTGGCATAGGGTACTAAAAGGTCTATAACCTTTATTCCTGTTTCAAGTATTTCGGTAACGCCCGTCTGCTCGTTGAGTGTGGGCGCTTTTCTATGAATAGGAAGATATTTTTCTGCCTTTATTTCACCTTTTCCGTCAATAGGTCTGCCTAATACATCAATGCTTCTGCCGATAACGTTTTCCCCTACGGGAACTGTTATGCTTTCGCCGTCACTTATAACCTTTAATCCGCAACACAAGCCCTCGGTAGCTTCAAGTGCTATTGTTCTGACAATTCCGTTGCCTGAATGGAGTGCGACCTCCATATGCTTATCGCCGTCTTCAAGCTTAACAAGTGAATTTATGGGCG
>JAZLFV010000018.1:0-3214 GCA_045615965.1 Acutalibacteraceae bacterium | reverse complement strand
GAGGGATATCCTTCGGCATATTTATTTGTAAGAACACCGCCTGCCGCAAGCAATACTGCCTTTGAAACAATATTTTCCGATGCTATAAGCTCGATATTTCCCCTTTGCCTTTCAAGCTCACGCCCGCACGAAGCGGCAACCTCGCTGTCAAAATTCGCTAATTCTTCAAAAAAATTCAATTAAAACACCCACCCTTTTGTTTAATAATAAATATAACATATTAATCTCAATTTGTAAAGTGGATTTATGCAAATAAGAGGCTCTGTTTATTTTTCGGATTTTTAAAAATGTACGCTTTTTGGGGTTGAAAATATATAACAATTATAGTATAATGTTTTTTAGTTTTTTATTGGTCTTGGAGGATTCATAAATGTTTAAAAAAATATCAGCTCTTATTCTATGCTTAACACTTTTAACCCTTTCGGGTTGTTCACTTACAAAAAAGGTCTCAGATAATAACAATTCAAGCTCTGCCAATGAAAGCAGCAATGATGCTTTACCCGATGGAAAGAAGGAAGATATGGCTTCAAATCCTCTTACCGGACTTCCGATAAGCAAGGATAAATTAAGCGCACGTCCCGTTGCCGTTATGATAAACAATATGGTAACCGCCCAGCCTGTTCAAGCCGGTATCAATAAAGCCGATATCGTTTATGAAACAGAGGTTGAAGGCGGCATTACACGCCTTATGGTTGTATTTAAAGATATAACCGCCGTAGAACAGCTTGGCACAATCCGCTCGGCAAGATATCCGTATGTTGACCTCGCAAACGGTCACGATGCAGTTTATATCCATTGCGGTCAGGACCCCCAGTATTGTGCCCCTCATTTAAAGGATATTGACGATATTTCAATAGATACCGGCACTTGCGGCGGAACAAGAATTAAAAACGGTCTTGCAAAAGAGCATACGCTTTATACATTCGGAAGTAAACTTCTGTCCGGCATAGAGCAAAAGAAAATCCGAACCACGGCTGACAGCACCGAAAATTGGCAAAACTTTGCCAAAAACGGCAAAGAGATTACCCTTTCGGGCGGATCTGCAACAAAAATCACCGTTCCGTTCTCCGCAAGCTATAAAACGGTATTTAATTACAACCCTTCAATCGGAAAATACACCCGTTATTTCGGAAATACCGTTAGAAAAGATTATGTTACAAACGAAACAACAGATGTTAAAAATGTGTTTGTTCTTAAGACTAGTATTCGTGACTATTCCGATAGATATCACCGTCAGGTTGACTTAATAGGCGGAAGCGGATATTATTTTGTAAACGGAACATATACTGCAATTAACTGGACCAAAGGCTCATCAACAAGCTCATTTAAATTTACCGATTTAAACGGAAATCCGCTTGAAGTAAATGCCGGTCAATCTTGGGTTTGCATTGCCGATAAGGGCACTTCGCAACCGATTATAGAATAATTGGAAGTGTTATAATGATAGATGAAAGTATCAGAAAGCTTGTTTGCTACGGTCTTCAAAGCAGTCTTTTCGATAAGCGTGACGAAATTTTTGTAACCAACCGCATTTTAGAAGCTTTAAATTTAAGTGAATTTGATTGCTATGAAAATTTTTACGATGTTGACCTTGAAAGCACACTTAAAGAAATACTCGACTATGCAGTAAATAACGGCATAATTGAAGACGGCATAGTAAGCAGAGATTTATTCGACACAAAGCTTATGGGGCTTATGCTTCCCATGCCATCAAATGTAACGGACAAATTTTATGAGCTTTATAAGGAATCGCCTAAAAAGGCAACCGACTATTACTATAAGCTCAGCTGTGATAGCGATTACATACGCCGATACCGTATAAAAAAGGATTTAAAGTGGCAGACTAAAACCGAATACGGCACACTTGATATAACCGTAAATCTTTCAAAGCCGGAAAAAGACCCGAAGGCAATAGCCGCCGCAAAAAATGCTCCGCAATCGGGATACCCCAAATGTCTTTTGTGTAAGGAATGCGAGGGCTATGCGGGAAGAATAAACTTCCCTGCCCGTCAAAATCACAGAATTATACCTGTTCGCATAAACGAAAGTGATTGGTTCTTCCAATATTCTCCGTATGTTTACTATAATGAGCATTGTATTGTATTCAACAGCGAACATACACCTATGTCGATTAACCCCAACACATTTAGAAAGCTTTTTGATTTTGTAAAACAGTTTCCGCATTATTTTGTAGGCTCTAATGCCGATTTGCCGATTGTAGGCGGCTCGATTTTGAGTCACGACCATTTTCAAGGCGGAAATTATACCTTTGCAATGGCAAAAGCCGAAATTGAAAAAGATGTTTCATTCAGCGGTTTTGAAGATGTAAAGGCAGGAATATTAAAATGGCCTATGTCGGTTATTAGGCTTTCTTCAAAGGATACCGAAAGAATTATCTTACTTGCAACAAAAATTCTTTCTGCTTGGCGTGGTTATACAGATGAAAGCTCATTTATCTTTGCCGAAACAGACGGTACTCCGCACAACACTATAACCCCAATCGCACGCAAAAACGGAGAAAATTTTGAGCTTGATTTGGTGCTTCGCAATAATATTACAACCGATGAGCATCCGCTTGGTGTTTTTCATCCCCATTCCGAGCTTCATCATATTAAAAAAGAAAATATCGGGCTTATTGAGGTTATGGGGCTTGCGGTTCTGCCGGCACGCCTTAAAGATGAAATTTCCGAACTTAAAAAAGCAATTCTTAACAATGAAAATATAAGGGATAATGAAAATCTTTCAAAGCACGGTGATTGGGTTGACGAAATTAAGCTTAAATATCCCGAAATCAGCGAAGATAGTATTGATAAGATTTTAAAGGACGAAATAGGAATTGTATTTTCAAAGGTGCTTGAACACGCAGGAGTATTCAAGCGAACAAAGGAAGGCACCGAAGCATTTTTAAAATTTATAGAAAGCGTTTAAAAGTCTATGGTTTTACAGAGCGGTTTCCCGCTCTGTTTTTTTATGCCGTTTTTTAACTTATGTCGGTGAATGTCGCAAATTGATATTCTATTATTTATATGCGCACAAAAAGCAGAAAGGAGAGATTATATGATTATAGCAAATGTAGACGGGCAAACGGTAACCTTAAGGTACAGCGGTGTTATATCTGACAGCGTTAGGTTTTTAACCGTGCGGTTTATATTTGACAGCGCTTGGAACGGTACGGCAAAAACCGCCGTTTTCAAACATAATGGCCTTGAATACG
>JAZLFV010000017.1:0-2731 GCA_045615965.1 Acutalibacteraceae bacterium | reverse complement strand
ACGGCCATGATTTAAATGCCGAAATCAAAGAAGCATTAAGCGGAAAAGAGTATAAGGATGTTATTAAAGCCGGATTTGGTAGCTTCAGCATTTCCAAAGGTCTTAAGGACAGATATCCCGGCGAAGAAATGGAAGTTGAATTTGTAGGGCTTTGTACCGATATTTGTGTTGTATCTAATGCACTTATTATGCGTGCCGGATATCCGAATGCCAAAATTACCGTTTATGCCGACTGCTGTGCCGGAGTTACTCCCGAAAAGCACGAAGCAGCGTTAGAAACTATGAGAAGCTGTCAAATTGAAGTAAAGTGATATTGATATATTAGTTTGATTATTTATTATAGGAAAATTCAGGTGATATCTATGTACGAATTTAATGCGGAAAAGATTAAAAACGAATGTGTGCAATGGATTCGTGATTTTTTTGAAGAAAATGGAAAAGGATGCAATGCCGTTATAGGAATATCCGGCGGAAAGGATAGCTCCATTGTTGCCGCTCTTTGCGTTGAGGCGCTTGGAAAAGACCGTGTCATCGGTGTTTTAATGCCAAACGGTGAGCAGGCGGACATTGATATGGCAAAGCTTCTTGTTGAACATCTTGGTATAAAGCATTACATTGTAAATATTAAAGATGCAGTTGACGGTGTAATCAAGAATATGCCCTTTGAAATGTCTAAGCAAAGTAAGGAAAACCTGCCTCCACGCATCAGAATGTCAACATTATATGCCGTATCGCAAAGCCATAACGGCAGAGTTGCAAACACCTGCAATCTTTCGGAGGATTGGGTCGGCTATTCAACCCGTTACGGCGATAGTGTGGGCGACTTCAGCCCTTGCTCAAACCTTACCGTACAGGAAATTAAAGCTATCGGAAGACTTATCGGACTTCCGCCGGTGCTCGTAGATAAGGTTCCGATAGATGGTTTGTGCGGCAAAACAGATGAAGACAATTTGGGCTTTACATACGCAGAGCTTGATAAGTATATTCGTGAAGGTATAATCGAAGATGCCGATAAGAAAGAGATTATAGACCGAAGGCATAAAAACAATCTGTTTAAGTTAAAGCTTATGCCGTCTTATGAACCCAACATCTGATAAAACTATTATTTGAATAAAGAGTGTGATTATATGGAATGCAGAGAAATTTTTGACAGAGGGATTAAATTTCATCATTACTGTAATACGGCATACCCGTTAAGACCTAATTCTTTGGCGCAGTATGAGGTTCATAATGCCGAGGAAATCTACAATGTGGTAAAATCAAACATTGAAGCTCAAAAAGAGCTGTGCCTTTATGTGCATATTCCTTTTTGTCAGTCAAGATGTAAGTTTTGTGAATATGTTGTATTGGATAATCCTCAGGATAACGATGCCGATATTTATACAAACTATTTATTAAAAGAAATTGAAATTTACAGAGAAATGATTAAGGATAAACCGATTGCCGGATACGATTTAGGCGGAGGTACACCTGCATATTTATCCATTGAAAATTTAGCTAAAATCACCGATGCTGTCAAGAGCTTCAATCTTGAAAAGAATATATATATGAGCATTGAAACAACACCGGTTATTGCGGCAAATGATTTCGATAAAATAAAAGCCATAAGAGATATGGGCTATAACAGAATTTCCATGGGATTTCAAACAGTTTCCGAAAAATTGCTCGAATCGCTCGGCAGGGAAGGCTCAAAATTCATATATGAAAAAGCTGTTGAAAACATCCGCAAAGCAGGATTCGACAGACTTAATATTGACCTTATGTATGGCTTTTTAAACCAATCTGATGAAGATTTTGCCAATACAATAAAGTATACCATTGCGCTTAATCCGGAGTTTATTACTCTGTACCGTAACAGATATAAAGGCACTAAATTAGAAGCCGAATCACAGGGAGTAACACTTTATAAGGTAAACAGGCAATACGATATAGCATATCGCCTCTTAAAAGAAGCGGGATATATTGCCAATAACGGAAAAAATACATTCAGCAAAATACCGGGCGATATGGGTACATCTTCATACTTAACAAAGCGTGTAATAGATGCAACCTCTTATGTAGGCTTCGGGCTTGGCGCACAATCATTTGTGGGGAATTATCTTGCATATAATTTAGGCTGTGCAGACCATAAATTGGATAAATACTTTGCTGCAATAGATGAAGGACATTTGCCGATAAACGATATAGCCGATATGCCGATTCAGGAAGTAAGGGCAAAGGCAATTTCCGTAATGTTCTATTTCGGATTTATTTCTATGAAGGCATATTATAACAGATTCGGTGAGGATTTCAGAACGGTTTATAAGAATCAGATAAGCTTTCTTGAAAGCAACTGTCTTATGCAATTTACAGATGATGATACATTTATGCTCACAGATTACGGCGCTGCACATCTTTACGGAATAATCCCGCTGTTTTATAGTGAAAGAAGCATAAAAGAAATGTTTGCTTTATCCGATAAATGGCTTAACGACCAAAAAGGTGAAGACATTTATTTGGAAAAGTATAACCGTAAGGACTATGATGCTCCTTCGGTTGCGGTTGACTTGGTTATCTTCAATAAAGACAGTTCAAAAATTTTATTGATAAACAGAGCCGACCATCCTTTTGTAAACAAGCTTGCTTTCCCGGGCGGATTCTATTTGCCAACGGATTCTTCAATTGAATACGCTGCTTCAAGAGAGCTTCTTGAAGAAACGTCTGTTTCGGTGGATATTTCCGAGAGTAATCT
>JAZLFV010000016.1:0-2523 GCA_045615965.1 Acutalibacteraceae bacterium | reverse complement strand
CTTAAATATTTGCAGTTTTCAAGGTTCAATTGAGCCTTTTTTCTTTGACTCATTTTTTCATAGGTCATTTGACACTATCATTTTAAACTTATATTAGTATATCCCTTTGGCTATAATATTTTAAAGAGATTTTTGTTTTTTTCATTGAAATATATTAATTTATTGTTTAATATAATAATTGTAGTCATATTTAAGAATATTTGTGTAATTTTAATACAATTTCATGGAGGTAAAGTCATGCAGCAGGCTAAGAACCCGTTTTCATCAAATGTTATTGACAGACTTGAACTTGATACCGAGACCGGACTTATGTATTGTGCCGATAGCGAAGATGTATATCTTGAAATTTTAGATGAATATCTCAGTGATGACAAAAGACCCGAATTAACAGAGTTTTTTGATTCCAAGAACTGGGAGAGATACAGAATTTCAGCACACTCCGTTAAATCGTCATCACTTACGATCGGTGCCACGGATTTATATGAAATTGCAAGACAGATAGAAGAACCTTTAAAAGATATGGATTTCGGACCTGCTTTAAGGCTTCATGATGATTTTATGAAAGCATACACCGAAGTAATGGATATGCTTGAGCGCGAACTTAATAAATAAATTTGTATTGACGGTGTCATAAATTAAATATATTATAATCAATGTTTATTTACATCTAGGGGAGCTAATGCTGAGATTGTGTGTTTGACCACTAACCCTCATAACCTGATCCGGATAACACCGGCGTAGGGAAGCATGTATTTTCCCCTCCTGTTATGAAAAGGAGGCTTTTTTTATGTTTAAAGCAAAACCACTTGTATATTCTGCTGTATCTGTCGCACTTGCACTTGTGCTGTCTATGATCAAAATCATTCACATGCCCCTTGGCGGTTCAATTACATTATGTTCGATGCTGTTTGTATGTATTCCCGGTTTTTTGTATGGCCCCGTTTACGGCTTTTGCGCATCGATAGCATATGGAATTATGCAATTTATTTTTAACGGATATGTTGTCAGCATTCCCCAGGTAATATGTGACTATCTGCTTGCTTTTTCTGCATTGGGATTTTGCTGCATAGTGCGTAATGTTAAAAACGGGTTGGTCTTTGGTTATGTAATCGGCGTATTCGGAAGATTTATTTTTAGTTTTATTTCGGGTGTAATTTTTTACGGAATGTACGCACAGGATTATAATATGTCTGCAGTAATTTATTCTTTGTTGTATAATGGTGCATATATATTCGGAGAAGGGATATTAACGACCGTACTTCTGATGATACCGGCCGTGAGAAACAGCCTTTACAGGATTAAAAATGAAAAAGCTTATTAAATATTTACGAAAATATAAGAAGGAATGTATATTTGCCCCGTTGCTTAAAGCGCTTGAGGCAGTTTTTGAATTACTTGTTCCGATAGTTATTGCCCGGATTATAGACAGGGCAATTGTGCTTGGGTCTGTTTCATCAATACTTAAAAACGGTTCAATTTTACTTCTTCTTGCGCTTCTGGGCATAGTAGCATCGGTATCCGCTCAATATTTTGCCGCAAAAGCCGCAGTAGGTTTTTCCGAGGAATTAAGGCATGATCTGTTTTCTCATATGCTTAATTTCTCGTTTTCAGAGCTTGATGATTATTCGCCTTCCACAATGATTAATAGAATAACAACTGATGTTAATTCCGTCCAGACAGGCGTGAATATGATTTTAAGGCTGTTTTTGCGTTCGCCGTTTATTGTAATCGGCGCCACGATAATGGCATTTATTATCGATTTTAAGGCGGCACTTATATTTGTGGTGCTTGTTGTTATATTATTTATAGTTGTATATTTTATTGTAATTAAAAACATACCGTTACTTAAAAAAATACAGGACAAACTTGATGTCCTGAATTCCCATATCAGAGCAAATCTTAACGGAACAAGAGTTATTCGTGCTTTTGCCAGAGAAAATCAGGAACGCAGGGACTTCAAACAGAAGAATGACGAAGTATTATCCGCTCAGCTCATTTCCGGCAGGCTTTCGGCGCTTCTTAATCCCATAACTTATGTTATTATTAACCTTTTTATTGTGGCACTTATATATTTCGGTGCTGTTGAAGTTGAATCTTCGGTTTTGACAACCGGTCAGGTAATTGCGCTTTACAACTATATGTCCCAGATTCTGATTGAACTTGTAAAGTTCGCAAACCTTATTATTACTGTGAATAAGGCTTTTGCCGGAGCAATCAGAATTAACGAAATATTTGATGTAGATACAACAAATACTTCAATAACCGTCAAATCCGAACAAAATGATTTGAACTGTAATGTTAAAATCAGATTCGAGCATGTTTCACTTAAATATCACGGTGAGGCCGATGAGGCACTTTCGGATATTGATTTTTGTGTAAATAGCGGCGAAGTATTGGGAATTATAGGAAGTACCGGCTCAGGTAAAACAAGCCTTGCAAATGCCATGGCAGGATTTTATCCCTTGTCCTTTGGAAGAATTCTGATTGACGGACTTGATATCGTAAATTATGACAGAAGAGAAT
>JAZLFV010000015.1:0-2116 GCA_045615965.1 Acutalibacteraceae bacterium | reverse complement strand
CAAACGGCAGCTGCGGTGTTGTAAGCTTTGGCATAAACGGCGGAAGAGAAGCCGCAGAAGCCTTTATGAAAAACCTTAAAATTGCGGCTATTGAAACCCACGTTGCAGATGCAAGAACGTGTTGTTTGCATCCTGCAAGCGCAACCCACCGCCAGATGAACGATGCAGAGCTTGAAGCCGCAGGCGTTTCGCCCGACCTTGTACGTTTCTCTTGCGGAATCGAAAATGCCGAGGATTTGATAGAAGATATCAAGCAGGCACTTGATAATATTTAATAATACTCAAAATAAAAGCGAGATAAGAATATGCCGATAAAAATACCTGATGATTTGCCGGCGGTTAAAATTCTGGCTCAGGAGAACATATTTGTTATGACCGAAAAGAGAGCCATTACTCAGGATATAAGACCGCTTAAAATACTCCTTTTAAACCTGATGCCTAAAAAGGTAGAAACCGAAACACAGCTTTCAAGGCTGCTCGGTAACTCTCCGCTTCAGGTTGATTTTGAGTTTATTCATACCAAAACCCATTTTTCCAAAAACACTTCCGCAGAGCATCTTTTTACATTCTATAAAACCTTTGACGATGTTAAGGAATTGAATTTTGACGGTATGATTATAACCGGTGCTCCGGTTGAAACGCTTGAATTTGAAGAAGTGGAGTATTGGGATGAACTTTGCGAGATTATGGAGTGGAGTAAAACCCATGTTCATTCAACCCTGCATATTTGCTGGGGTGCGCAGGCTGCGCTTTATTACCATTACGGTATAAAAAAATATCCTCTTAAAGAAAAGCTCTTCGGAATATACGAGCATACGGTAAATTATAAAAAGTCGATTCTTTTCAGGGGCTTTGACGATGTATTTATGGTTCCGCAGTCGAGGCATACAACCGTTAAAGCAGAGGATATAAAAAAGGTAAGCGAGCTTAAAATTCTTGCCTCCTCGAAGATTGGCGGACCTTATGCCATATCAACCGCAAGAGGAAAGCAGATATTTATAACCGGTCATTCAGAATACGATGCCGATACCTTAAAAAACGAGTATTTAAGGGATAAGAATGCCGGAAAGGATATAAAGATACCCTATAACTATTTCCCGAATGACGATATAACAAAAGAGCCGATTGTTTCCTGGCGAAGCCACGCAAACCTGCTTTATACAAATTGGCTTAATTATTTTGTTTATCAGACAACGCCATACGATATCAAAAAGATTAAATAATATTATATCAAAAACCGCCCTTGGGCGGTTTTCGTTATATAACGGTAAAGAAAGTTGATATTTTTTTGTTTGGTGTTATAATATATGTGTATAAAGTGTTTGGGCGGTGATGTGTTTTGGTAAAATCCGAAAAGCTTAATGTAAACGGTATTGTTATGAAATACTGCTCATTCGGGTGCGGAGAGAGGATACTCGCCGTTTTGCCGGGTCTTTCGCTTGATGATGTCACCGATATGGGTGCGGCGCTTAAAAACATCTATAGGAAATATTTATCGGATTATACGGTTTATGTCTTTGACCGCAGGGAAAATGTTCCTCAAAATTATTCGATAACGGATATGTCTGACGATACCTATGCGGTAATGAAGCATCTTGGCATAAAAAGCGCCGATATTATAGGTATTTCTCAGGGCGGAAATATAGCTATGTATTTGGGCATTTACCACAGCGATATTGTTAACAAGCTTGCCATAGGCTCATCGTCATATTATATTTCCCGAAATGCCGAAAACATACTGAACAGTTGGATAGACCTTGCAAAAGCCAAGAATATAAAGGAGCTTTATGCAAGCTTTATTGATAATATCCACAATAAAGCCACGGCAGAGCTTATAAAGCCGACAGTGCTTAAAAAACTGCGTGACTACTCAGATGAAGAAATAAACCGCTTTATTACCGTTGCAGGCTCGTTTAAAACGCTTGATATCGAAAACGAAATTTCAAAAATCAAATGTCCGATGCTTGTTATTGCGGCAAAGGGCGATGTTGTTTTCGGCACAGAGCCTACATACAGGCTTTCCGAAAAAACGGGCTGTGAATTATTTATTTACGGTAATGAATACGGTCACGCAGTATACGATGAAGCGCCGGATTATTACGGCAGAATATATGAT
>JAZLFV010000014.1:0-22637 GCA_045615965.1 Acutalibacteraceae bacterium | reverse complement strand
CCTACTGTGCGATTCCCTCGATAAGAGGAAGAATGAGAAGCAGAAAAATTGAGGACTGTGTTGCCGAAGCAAAACGTCTTGCAAAAAGCGGGGTAAAGGAGCTTATTGTTGTAGCGCAGGATACAACGGCGTACGGCACAGATATTTACGGGGAGCCGAAGCTTTGCGAGCTTTTAAGCGAGCTTTGTAAAATTGACGGGCTTAAATGGATAAGGACGCTTTACACCTATCCCGAAAGAATTACAGATGAGCTTTTGGAGCTTATCGCAAAAGAGGATAAGCTTTGTAAGTATTTGGATATTCCCATTCAGCACGTAAACGGCGATATACTAAGGCGTATGAACCGTAAGGGCGATAAAAAATCGCTTTATGCGCTTATATCGAGAATAAGAGAAAAAATTCCCGATGTTACCGTCAGAACAACGCTTATAACGGGATTTCCGGGCGAAACAGAAGAGCAGTTTGCCGAGCTTCACGAATTTGTAAATGATGTAAAGTTTGACCGTTTGGGTTGTTTTCCGTACTCTGCGGAAGAGGGTACTGTTGCAGGTGCTATGTCAAACCAAATCGATGAGCAGACAAAAACCGACCGTATGGAACATATAATGGAAACGCAAATGACCGTTTCGGCAGAAAAAAATGAGCTTAAAAACGGTAAAATGTATGATGTGCTTATAGAGGGCTATGATGACTATATAAAATGTTATTTCGGCAGAAGCGAAGCAGATGCACCCGAAATTGACGGAAAAATCTTCTTTATGGCAAAAAAGCCTCTTAAAATCGGCTCATTCGCAAGGGTAAAGATTTTTGATACCATTGAATATGATTTATTGGGGGAACAGGTATGAACACACCTAACAAATTAACACTCGGCAGAATAATCGCCACACCGATATTTATGGCGACTATGCTCATTGAATTTCCGTATCACTATATTGTTGCGCTGATTCTTTTTATCGGAGCATCGCTTACCGATATGATAGACGGAAAAATGGCAAGAAAGTATAATATGATTACCGATTTCGGCAAATTTTTAGACCCTCTTGCCGATAAAATGCTGACTACAGCCGCATATTTGGGATTTATTAAGGTGTATGGCAATTCCTCTGTTTTTTGCTGGCAGATATGTGCTATAACATTTATTGTTCTGTTTAGAGAATTTGCAGTTTCCTCAATACGACTTACCGTTGTTTCTTCGGGCGGAAAGGTAATAGCCGCAAATATTTGGGGAAAATCAAAAACGGTCAGCCAAATGGTTGGGATAATCCTTGCGCTTACGGCATATTCCGCTATGGATTTATTTGATTTATTCGGAACTCCGGTAAGTAGTCTGTTCAATATCATAATAATTGCGGCATTTTGGATTTCTGCCGTTTTGTGTACCGTTTCCGGAATAATATATCTAACGGATAATAAATCATATATAAATACTTCAAAATAACAGAGGTATAAAATGTTTAATCAGATAAAAGAGGATATAAAAGCGGTAAAGGAGCGTGACCCTGCCGCAAAATCAAGCCTCGAAATATTTTTTCTGTATCCGGGAGTAAAGGCTGTAAGAATGTACCGCCGTGCGCATAAGCATTATTTAAAAGGGCATTTTTTCAGAGCAAGACTTATTTCACAGCGAGCCGCAAAAAAAACCGGAATAGAAATTCATCCGGGCGCTAAAATAGGGAAGCGCCTTGTAATAGACCACGGTACGGGTATAGTTATAGGCGAAACAGCCGAAATAGGTGACGATTGCCTTTTGTATCAAGGTGTAACATTGGGCGGTACGGGTAAAGATGTAGGCAAGCGCCATCCGACACTCGGTAACAATGTTATGGTAAGTGCGGGAGCAAAGGTGTTAGGGCCTTTCAAAATAGGCGATAATTCCCGTGTTGCCGCAGGTGCGGTGGTGCTTCACGAAGTACCGCCAAACTCAACCGTTGTAGGTGTTCCGGCACATATTGTGCGCCAAAACGGCAAAAAAATAGAAAGCAAATCACTTGACCAAATACATATTCCCGACCCCGTTCAGCAGGAAATTGATAAGCTTGAAGAGCGGATAAAGGCACTTGAAAAATCAAAAGGAGAAAGCTTATGAAAATATTTAATACCCTAACAAGAAGCAAAGACGAATTTGTACCTATAAAGGAAGGCGAAGCGAAGATTTACGCCTGCGGCCCTACGGTCTACAATTATATACATATAGGAAATGCTCGTCCGCTTTGTGTTTTTGATGTGCTTCGCCGTTATCTTGAGTGGAGAGGATACAAGGTTACCTTTGTTCAGAATTTCACCGATATTGACGATAAACTCATAAAAAAAGCAAACGAGGAGGGAATAACCGTTCCCGAGGTTGCCGAGCGTTATATAAAAGAGTTTTGGACAGATGCAAAAGGGCTCAATGTAAAAGAAGCGACCGTGCATCCGAGAGCTACCGAAAATATTGACGAAATCCAGCGTATTATTTCGGAGCTTGTTGAAAAAGGATATGCTTACTGTGCAGGCGGAGATGTTTATTTCCGTTCTAAAAAGTTTGCTGAATACGGCAAGCTTTCACACCAGCCCCTTGAGGACTTAGAAGCAGGCGCAAGAATCGAAACGGGAGATATAAAGGAAGACCCGATGGACTTTTGCCTTTGGAAAGGTGCAAAGCCGGGCGAGCCGTTTTGGGAGTCGCCTTGGGGTAACGGCAGACCGGGTTGGCATATAGAATGTTCTGCTATGGCAGGCAGATATTTAGGAAAAACCATAGATATCCATTGCGGCGGTCTTGACCTTATTTTCCCCCACCACGAAAACGAAATAGCACAGAGCGAATGTGCAAACGGTTGCGAATTTTCGCATTATTGGATGCACAACGGCTTTATAAATGTTGATAATCATAAGATGTCAAAATCACTTAACAACTTCTTTACTGTCAGAGAGGTTGCAAATCTTTACGGCTATGAGCCTATAAGATATTTGATGATTTCGTCACAATACAGAGGCCCTATTAACTATTCGGTAGAGATTATCGAGCAGGGTAAAAATGCACTTGACCGTCTTTATACCTGCCGTGATAATATTGATTTTGCAATTAAAAATGCTGCAGATAGCGGCGAAATTCCCGAATTTATCGAAAAGCGGAAGCAGGAGTTTATTATCGCTATGGACGATGACCTTAACACCGCAGATGCTTTGGCTGCTGTGTTCTCACTTGTCCGTGAAATAAACACGGCAATCGGCGAGGGAGCTAAAAAAGAAACCTTAAAGGCGTGCGCTGATATATTTGATGAGTTGACGGGTGTTTTAGGTCTTGTTTATAACAGAAAAACAGACGATTTGGATAGCGAAATAGAAGAGCTTATCGCAAAGCGGACCGAGGCACGAAAAAACAAGGATTTTAAAACCGCAGACGAAATAAGAGATAAACTAAAAGAAATGGGAATTGTCCTTGAGGACACACCGCAAGGCGTAAAATGGACAAGAGCATAAATATATCAAAGCAACCGCTCGGTAAGGAAGTATTTGTATATACCTCAAAGCACCACTCTTTCGGAACAGATGCCGTTTTGCTCGCTGATTTTGCAGGCTGTAAAAACGGCGAAAGGGTTGTCGATTTGGGTACGGGTTGCGGCATAATTCCGTTTCTTATGTACAGAGATGTTGCACCAAAATCTGCTTACGGTGTTGATATTTCGCTCGAAGCAATTAATCTTGCACAAATGTCGGCTAAGGAAAACGGATTTTCCTATTTTGTTGCAATTAATTCAAATTTAAAGGATTTAAAGGGTAAAGTCGAATTTGGCAGACACACACTTGTCACCTGCAATCCGCCGTATAAAGCGCCCGATGCCGGAATTAAAAATCCGGATAAAATTGATATGGCGGCAAGGCACGAAACCGAATGCACTTTAGAGGATATAATAAAAGTATCGGCAAAGCTTCTGCAGACATCGGGCAGGCTTTGTATGTGCCATCGCCCCGAACGGCTTGCAGAGCTTATGACGGTTATGAGGCAAAATAAAATCGAGCCAAAAAGACTTCGCCTTGTTATTCAGCGTATAGGTGAAAAGCCGTGGCTTGTGCTTTTAGCAGGCAGGCATTGCGGAAATACGGGGCTTACTATTGAACCGCCGCTTTACATTGAGGAAAATGGAGTTCTTTCTGACGAAATGTTAAGAATATACGGGCCGTACAAGCAAGGCCATTAAAATGAGAGGTGAAACGGTTGGCGGGCAAATTATATGTTGTAGGAACACCTATCGGAAATCTTGAAGATTTTTCCCCGAGAGCGGTAAGGATTTTAAACGAGGTTGATTTTATCGCCGCCGAGGATACAAGGGTTACATTAAAGCTTTTAAATCACTTTGATATAAAAAAAGAACTTATCTCATATTACGAGCATAATAAAAACATAAAGGAAGAATATTTGATAAGCAGAATGCTTGCGGGTGAAAGCTGTGCATTGGTAAGCGATGCCGGTATGCCGGCAATATCAGACCCCGGCGAGGATTTGGTAAGGTCGGCTCACGAGAACAGCATAGAGGTTGAAGCAGTACCGGGACCTGTTGCTTTTGCAACAGCACTTTGTATTTCGGGAATGCGGTCGGGCAGATTTTGCTTTGAGGGCTTTTTATCTGTTAATAAGCAAAGCCGGCGTGAACATTTGGCGGAGCTTGAAAACGAAACAAGAACGATGATTTTTTATGAAGCGCCGCATAAGCTTTTAAAAACGCTTGAGGATATGTCGCAAATCTTTGGAAGCGAAAGAAAAATTGCAATTTGCAAGGAGCTTACCAAAATTCACGAAACTGTATTTTGGTTTACTTTGGGCGAGGCAATCGAGTATTTTACGGATAATCAACCACGTGGGGAATATGTGATAATAATATCGGGAAAAGAAAAAGAGAAAGAAGAATATACGCTTGAGGATGCTGTTAAATTAGCAAAGGAGCTTATAAAAAAGGGCGAAAGCGCATCCTCTGCCGCTAAAAATTCCGCATCTGTTACCGGAATAAAAAAAGGCGACATATATAAAGAAATTATTAAATAAAGGGAACAAAGAGGCAAAACAAGAAATGCAAAACAAAAAAGACTTTGACTTCAATTTTAATTTTGACGATGAATTTTGGGAAAACGGGTCCAAATCGCAAAACAATGACGGATTTGAGGACATTATTTCGGATACAAGCAGAGCAAATAAACACCGTTCTGCTTCACATTCAACAAGCCGCCGCAAATTTGAAGACCCGGACCCGTACCATTTTAACAGTTCGTTTGATATAAACAGCAATTATTATACCGGTGGCGAAGATGAATTAAGAGAAAATAAAAAAGGAAAGCTGAGCGGCAAGGGGAAAAAGCCGGGTGTTTTTTATAAGATTCGCAAACGGTGGAAATGTATGAAAAAATGGAAAAAAAGATTAATCATATCATTAACCTCGGTGTTGTTGGTTTTTGCAATACTTGTGGCGTTATTCTTTATACTTTTCAGATATAACTACAATCCAATCACAGATGACCCGAAAAAGCTTGGATTCAAGGGGAAAATAGATGAAGATATTATCAATATTGCTCTTTTCGGATTGGATAGCCGTGATACCACGGGTAAAAACTGCTTTACCGGAAATTCCGACAGCATAATGATATTAAGCCTTAATACCAAAACAAAAAAGGTAAAGATAATTTCGCTTATGCGTGATACCCTTGTGCCTATTGAAAAGGATTCGGGTCTTACGTATTATAAAATGAATGCCGCATACAGCTGGGGCGGTCCTGTGCTTGCCATAAAGACCATAAATCAGAATTTCGGACTTGATATTTCGGAATATGCAACGGTAAACTTCTATGGAATGTCTGATATTATTGATGCGGTGGGCGGAATTGATGTTGAGCTTACAAAGTCTGAAGTAACATCGAGGGGCAAAAACAATCACGGTATCAACGATATGATACAGGAAATATGCGTATATAAGGATTTAAACCCAAAGGATTATTATGTTACAACATGGGGTAAGCAACGCTTAAACGGTGTTCAGGCGGTTGCATATTCAAGAATAAGGTACTGCACAAACATTTGGGGTACAACTAACGATTACGGCAGAACAGACCGTCAGCGCTTCGTTATGGAACAACTGTTTAACAAGGCAAAAACACTTAAAAAGAGTGAATATTTAGATTTTGCCAAGGCGCTTATTCCCTGTACGGAAACATCGCTTAACAGAAAGGAAATTTTAAGCATTGCATATAATATTATGCTTAATTCACCTACATTTGAGCAGTACAGAATACCGCAGAACACACCCGAAATGAATTTCCTTATGAATTCTCCTTCAGGCTCATTCGGCTCGGTTGTGTATTTTGACCTCCAATATGCCGCAAAGGTAATAAAGGCAATAATCTATGATGATATGACTATAGAACAGTATGTTGAGCAATACGGTATTGAAAAGAATGATTGGTATGCCAAGGTCGGCGGAAGCGGCGGTCATAAAAAGCCAAGCTCGGATACATCCTCATTGCCTTCAAAAACAGAAGACCCGACAGATACAAAACCGGATGACGATAAAGACTCAAGCGAGGTTACTTCAGGCGAAAAACCCGATAAAGACAATAATCCGGATGATACCGATAATACCGGAGACCCGGAAGAACCGGGAGAATCGGGAGAACCCGGAGACCCGGAAGAACCCGGCGAGTCGGGAGAGTCGGGAGAAACGGGGGGAACCGGCGGCTCAGAAGCAGGAGAGTGATAAGCTATGAAAAAAACAAAATCTTCCTGTGAAAGCTGTGCAAATTTTCTTTATGATGATGAATCCGATATGTATTTTTGCAATATGGATTTAGATGAAGATGAAATGGCACGATTTTTGTCCTTCGGAACAAAGGATTGCCCTTATTATAACTATTATGATGAATACAGTATCGTAAGGAAACAAAACTGAAAGAGAGAAAAAATGCTTTATATTTATCTTATTTTGTCTGCAGCACTTATTCCCATACTCGATAACTTTTTTGATATTTTAAGGCAGGGTTATTCATGGTGGCTTGTTCCGATACTTTTTGTCGGATTTACACTTATCTTTATTATTGTGCATCTTGCCGTTTTTGTAATTTCTATATTACTAATAAAAAAAGATAGTGAAAGTGAGCGGTTTTGTGGGTATTACAGATGCCTTATGAAGCTTACATTGCCGATGATATTTAAGCTTTCAAGGGTAAAAATAACGGTTACGGGCGAAGAAAAAATACCTTATGATTGCCGCATAATGCTTGTTTCAAATCATATAAATGATATAGACCCTGTTATTTTTATTACAGCGTTTCCTGATTTAGAGCTTGGATTTATTGCCAAAAAAGAAGTTTATGACCTTTTTCCGTTTGTTGCAAAGATGATGCGAAGGCTTTACTGTATACCGATAGACAGGGAAAATAACCGAGAGGGTATAAAGGCAATACTTAAAGCCATTGAGTATATAAAAAAAGATAAAGCAAGCATAGGTATTTTCCCCGAAGGGTATACAAGTAAAGACGGAAATTTGCAGGAATTTCGCAACGGGGCATTTAAAATCGCCACAAAATCCAAATGCCCTATAGTTGTTTGCACATTAACAAACAGCCAAAAGGTTTTTTCAAATATGTTCCGCCGAAAGACAGAGGTTTTTCTTGATGTGCTTGATGTAATTACCGCTGAGGAAACATCGGTTTTACATACCGATAAAATCGGCGAGCGTGTGCACAATGCAATGAGCGAAAACCTTGAAAAGCGAAAAAATGATAAGATTTAATAACAAAGAGCCGCAATCCCAAAAGGACTGCGGTTCTTTGTGTATGGGGATGAATATGGCTTAGGCGGCCAAAGGGGGAAGCCGCCTTTTATAAAAACCGTATGCTCCAAGGGGACAAAAGAGCATATCGGGTTTTACCGTTTTAAACAAGCTTTAACTGATTATAATTTTCGCTTATCGGCTTCATTATGCGGATACGGTATTCCGTGTAGTTTTCGGTTTCGCTTTTTCTTGAATATGCTTCAACGCCGGAGCTTTTGGTAAGACTTATAAGCTTTGAAAGACTGTTTGCAAAAAAGCGCTGGTCTGATATAGCGGTTTTGCGTATGGGGGGAGAGCTTTTTTCGCCTTCGGAAGCTTTTTCCGTAAATTCCGTACCCGAAATATACTTTTCGGCAAGACTTCGTGTTTGAGCAATACTTAAATCGTTTTTAATGATTTCGTTTAAAAATTCATACTGCTTTTCTTTATCAACAAATAGGACAATCCTTGCGTGTCTTTCCGAAATACCGCTTTTTTCTATTGCCTTAAAAACTTCGCTGTCAAGATTTAATAGATTTAATTTGTTTATAAGCGACGAGTTTGATATACCGAGCTTTTCGGCGGCCAGCGTATAGCTTGTATCATATCTGTTCATAACCTGCTTTATTGCTTTGGCTTCATCTGTAAATCTTATATGGTTTCTTTGCATATTTTCGGAAAGCGATAAAAATGCCGCCGTTTCATCATCGGCATTGGTGATAATACAGGGTACACGGCGAAGCCCTAAAAGCTTTGCGGCTTTAAGCCGGCGAAGCCCAATAATAAGCTCATATTTTCCGGCGTTGTTCTGCCGCACGATAAGAGGCTCTATTATTCCGTTTACCGATATGTTGTCGGCAAGGCTTTTGATTTTCAAATCTTCATTTTCTCTGCACAGCAAATTGAGTGAGCAGATTATTTTTTGGGGTTTTAAAAACAACAGCTTTGGTTTTACGGATTTTTGCATAGTTGCTACTTCCTCTTGACTTTCTGATAAAATTATGCAGGATTTTTTTGGAAAAGTAAAGAAAAACGCATCGACAAAAAGATATAACAAAATAAAAAAAGCGCCTTTTTAAAGGGCACTTTTTTTGATTTTTCCGTTCATTCTCGGATATTTTGTCGGCGTTTGCGATATCTTTTTTGCAATAATAAAGGTTCGTTGTTCTGTTGCCCGCAGATTATCGCATATAATATTTGGCTTTTCGCAGCCTAAAGCCTTAAAAGCATTTTTGGCTGTATCGGCTTCTTCTTTTCCTGCCGAGCCTTTCATCGCAACAAATAAACCTCCGTTTTTAACAAAAGGAATACAGTATTCACATAAAGCCGGAAGATTTGCAACGGCTCTTGCGCAGGCTATATCGAATTTTTCACGGTATATGGGATTTTTTCCGCCGTCTTCTGCACGGGAATGTACTGTGCTTGCAGAAAGACCGATTTCGTTTAACACCTCATTTAGAAAGGCGATGCGCTTGTTAAGTCCGTCAAGCAAAGTAAGCTCAATATCGGGTCGGGCAATTTTAAGTACTAACCCGGGAAAACCTGCCCCGGTACCGACATCTATTATTTTTGAATTTTCTTTAACATTTACATATTTAAAAAACAAAAGACAATCAAAAAAGTGCTTATATAAAACCTCATAAGGTTCGGTAATTGCGGTAAGATTAATTTTTTCGTTCCATTCGGCAAGTAAATTTCCGTAAATATTAAGCCTTTCTTCAGCCGTTTTATCAAGCTTTAAGCCGAAGCCTTCGCAGAGAGGTATGATTTCTTTTATGTTAAAATCTATCATAATCAGTATCCTTTTTCTATTATTCCGCCGCCTATTACGGTGTCGCCGTCATAAAATACGGCAGACTGACCGAGCGCAGGCGCTCTTTGAGGCGTTTTAAATTCGATAATGGCGTCATCTTGTGAAACGGGATGCAAAACCGCATCGCTTTCTGTATGGCGGTAACGAAGCTTTGCTTTTATCTTTAAATCACCCGAAAGGTTATCAAACGGGATATAGTTAATGCTTTTAACTAAAACATTTTTCTTGAACAGAAAATCCTCGTCACCTAAAACAACAGAGTTGTCAAGCGGATTTTTTTCAATTACGAATGCAGGCTTGCCAAGTGCCATTCCGAGTCCTTTGCGCTGACCTACCGTATAGTTTATAAGACCTTTATGCTCTCCTAAAACATTTCCGCTTATATCGGTAAAAAAACCATGTTCGGCGGTTTTTTCGGTGGCGGTTTCAATGAATTTTGCATAGTTGCCGTCAGGTACAAAGCAGATATCCTGACTGTCCTTTTTATTTGCATTTAAAAAACCGTTTTCGTATGCTATTTGCCGAACTTCTGATTTTGTTAAGTCCCCAAGCGGGAAAATGGTATGGGAAAGCTGATGCTGAGTAAGACCGTATAGCACATAGGTTTGGTCTTTTGAAATATCGGTAGGTTTTGAAAGCAAAAAACGGTCGCCCGATTTTGTGGTTTTTGCATAATGACCCGTAGCAATCATTTCTCCGCCGGATTTTAAGGCATAATCAAGCATAGCACCGAACTTGATTTTTTCGTTGCATACAATACAAGGGTTAGGCGTTCGACCCAATTTATATTCCGATAAAAAATTTGCAATAACGGTTTCTTTAAATAAATCTTTTAAATCTACCGTTTCGTGCGGAACATTAAGACTCTCGCAAAGAATACGGGCATCGTTATCGGTATCATCCCAAAGCTTTAAGGTTACGCCGAAAACATCAAAACCTTTATTTTTCATTATAAGTGCGGCAACCGATGAATCAACACCGCCGCTCATACCGAGGTAAACTTTCAAAAAAACACCTTATTTCTTTTTTGGCTTATGTATATTTCTTATGGTTTTTTTCTTTTGCGGTTTTTTATTGCCGTTTGTTGTGTGCGAAGCAGATTTATCGGGTGTAATAAGGCAGTTTTTTCCGGTTCCGATAAGGTCTGTACGACCGGCTTTTTTTAGTGCAGACAACACAAATTTTCTGTTTTCGGGACGGTAATATTGCAAAAGCGCACGCTGTTCCGCCTTTTCGGCGGGAGTTTTCGGTACATATACCTTTTCCATTGTATATGGGTCGAGACCTGTGTAAAACATACAGGTTGAAACAGTACCGGGGGTAGGGTAAAAATCCTGCACTTGTTCTGGGTGAAGTCCCTCTTTTTTGAGGAAAAGAGCAAGCTCTATAGCATCATTTAGCGTGCTTCCGGGATGAGAAGACATAAGATACGGCACTAAATATTGCTTTTTACCGATTTTTTCGGTTTTCTCGTAAAATTTCTTTTTGAATTTTTCGTAAACCTCAATCTCCGGTTTACCCATCCGTTTCAAAACATTGTTTGAGCAATGTTCGGGAGCAACCTTTAACTGTCCGCTTATATGATTTTCAATAAGCTCATCGAAAAAATCTTCGTTTTTATCGGCAATGAGATAATCAAATCTTATTCCCGAACGGATAAATACCTTTTTTACCTTGGGTACGGCACGGATTTTTCGCAAAAGCTCTAAATAGTCCGTGTGGTCGATTTTTACGGCAGGGCAGATATCGGGAGCCAAACATTTTTTATCGGGGCAAAGCCCAATGTTTTTTTGCTTTTCGCAGGATGGGAATCTGAAATTTGCGGTAGGTCCGCCGATATCGTGAATATACCCCTTAAAATCGGGCATATCTGTAATTTTTTTAACCTCATTAAGCACAGAATTGTGGCTTCTTGAGGTTATTTCTCTGCCTTGATGATAAGCGATGGCGCAAAAATTGCAGGCACCGAAGCAACCCCTGTTATGTATAACCGAAAACTTGACCTCTTCAATACCCGGAACGCCGCCGGAAATTTCGTATGACGGGTGGTAATTTCGCATAAAAGGCAGATTATAAACCGCATCTATTTCCGATTCGGTAAGTTGGGGCGTAGGCGGATTCTGTACAACAATCATATTTCCGTGGCGCTGAATAACACGTTTGCCACGTATGCGGTCGTGCTGTTCCTGCTGTATCTTGCAGGAAACGGCATATTGGCGTTTGCCGTTTTCGTCCGGTTCTTTTACCGCTTCAAACGAAGGGCATTCTTTTGCCGCACCCACTTCATAATCCTTTACATTTACGGCATAGCATGTACCTGAAATATCGTGCATATTATTTATGTTTTCGTTTTTGTTTAAGCGGTCGGCAATTTCCAGAATGTGCTTTTCACCCATACCGTACATAAGCAAGTCTGCACCCGATTCAATAAGAATTGACGGGCGAACCGAATCCGACCAATAATCATAATGCGCAAAACGGCGGAGCGAGGCTTCAATTCCTCCTATTGCAATCGGAACACTTCCAAAAAGACGGCGTACGGTTTTGGTATAGACCGTAACGGCACGGTCGGGGCGTCTGCCTGCTTTTCCGCCAGGAGTATAGGCATCGTCACTTCGGCGTTTCTTTGCGGCAGTATAGTGAGCTACCATCGAATCTATGTTACCGCTGTTTATAAGAAAGCCGAGTTTGGGCTTGCCGAAAATGCAAAAATCTTCATCGCATTGCGGTTGGGGGATAATACATACCTTATATCCCTTGCTTTCAAGAACTCTTGAAATAATGGCTGTGCCGAAACTGGGGTGGTCTACATATGCGTCACCCGTGATAATTATAAAATCCGGTTTATCCCAACCGTATTCATTCATTTCTTTAACACTTATCGGTAAAAACGGCATACTTTCACACCCTTAACTAATATATTTACAGTAAGTATAACATAAATCAAAGCTATTAACAACAAGAAAGGATAAAATTATGAGAGATAAAAAAATCAAGGTGCGCCCGTTTTTTGTAAAATGCTTGGTAATCGAAATTATAACCGTTTTTCTTATTTTAATAAGTGTGCTTATTGTAAAGCTTACGAATAAAAAAGTATACATTAAAATAAAGGAGTTTTATGAAACATATATACTTGATGAAACAAGCACAGACGAGGTTTTAAAGGACGGAGGAAAATATGAGATTTAAACTGTTCGGTGTTGAAATATATGTATCGTTTTTGTTTGCGGCGGTTATTTGTTTTATGATTTTTACCGACCGCACGGGACTTTGTATGCCGACTCTTTTATGTGTGCTTTTACACGAAGCAGGACATCTTATTGCAATGTGGATATGCGAAAGCGAGCCCAAAAGCATAAAATTAGTTCCGGCGAGTGTCAGCATAACACGGGGAATTTCCCGTAAAAAATACGGGGATATGTTTATAGCACTTGCGGGGCCGTTGTTAAATATTATTGCCGCTGTTTCGGTTGGTGCGAATTATATGATTACACATTTGCCGATTTCATATATGTTTATGCTCATTAACCTTGCCGTTGCATTGTTTAATCTTTTGCCCGTCTCCGGACTTGACGGCGGAACGGTTTTGCTTGTTATTTTAACAAAGATATATAAAAATCCGCAAAAAGCTGAGGGGATTTTAAAAATAATTACATTGCTTTTAGGGGTAATTGTATTTTTGCTTGGAGTTTTCATTTGTGTTAAAGGGAAATTAAACATAACGGTTTTTATAGTTGCATTTTATATAATTATTTCCGCATTTTTGCGGCTTTGAAGTCGTTGCCCTGCCTTGCGTTCATAAAATTTCTTGTAAATTTTATGAAATTATGTTAAAATAGCAGAAAAAGGAGGGGGGAGAATATGCTTGAAAGCTATTTAAGCAGCGAAAAGAAATTCAGAATTGCCGCAGGAATAACGGTATATGAGCCTGATATTGAGCGTCTTAAAGAAAATATATCCTCCACTCTTTCGCAGGTAGAGCATCTTTATCTTGTTGATAACGCATCAAAGGATATTTCGGAAATAAAGCTCCTTTACTCCGAGCACGAAATGGTTACAATAATTGAAAACAGCGAAAATTCAGGTATAGCCACAGCACTTAACCAAATGTGTGAGGCTGCTTTTATGGACGGCTTTGATTTTATTATGACTCTCGACCAGGACTCCCTGCCTGAATCCGATATAATCGAAAAATACACTCCGTTTTTGGGGAATATCGAAATAGCACTCTTAACACCTAAATTTATTGACGATAATGAACCCGATATTATTTCTTCTATCAGCGAGGAAGAAACCGAATTTATCGAGCGCTGTAACACATCGGCATCGCTTGTCCGCCTTTCGGTATTTAAGGAAGTAGGCGGCTTTGATACACGGATGTTTATAGACTGTGTGGATTTTGATTATTGTACGGTTTTGCTTGAAAACGGGTATAAAATACTTCGTGTTAATACAGCCGTTCTTCATCACAGATTGGGTGAAGCTAAGGAAGTAAGATTTTTTATGCCGATAGGCAAGCTATTCGGAATAAAAAAATTGCAAAAGCCGTTTTTTACCTATAATCACTCCCCATTGCGCACATATTATTACGCAAGAAATATTCGGTTTTACGCATATAAACATAAGGATTTTATAGACCTTAAAACCGAAAAAAGAGTTTATATAAAATGGCTTGTTTTAAAATTAGGCTTTGAAAAGCAAAGATTCAAAAAGCTTAAAGCTATAATAAAAGGTAAAAAAGACGCCAAAGAAATGATAAAAAGATATCTTAAATAAGCACAAAAAATTCCGCACCCGAAACCCGGATGCGGAATTAATACTTTTTAAGACTTAATTATTCAGCCTTTTTATTCTTTTTGCTTACCAAAAGGTTTACGATTATACCGAGGATAAGTGCGCAGGCGATAGCGGTAAGCTTAACTTTTCCGATTTGGAGAGCCATACTTCCGATGCCGGCAATAAGGATAACCGAAGCAGTAAAGAGATTTCCGTTTTCGTTTAAATCAACCGGCTGAAGCATTTTAAGACCGGATACGGCGATGAATCCGTAAAGCGAAATACAAACGCCGCCCATTACACAAGAAGGTATTGTTGCGAGGAATGTTGTGAACGGAGCAATAAATGAAGCAATAACACAAAGCACAGCGGTAAATACAATGGTAATAACCGAAGCGTTGCCGGAAATCGCAACACAACCTACAGATTCGCCGTATGTAGTGTTGGGGCAACCGCCGAAGAGCGCACCGAACATAGAGCCTACACCGTCACCTAAAAGTGTTCTGTGAAGACCGGGCTCCTCAAGAAGCTCCTGACCTATAATCGAAGAGAGGTTTTTATGGTCTGCTATATGCTCTGCGAAAACAACGAATGCAACCGGAATATAAGCTACGGCAATAGTTGCGATATAATCTCCGCTTATCTTTTTGATGCCGTCCAAAGCGGTTACGAATGTGAAATCCGGAACCCAAGCCATTTCTTTAAACAAAGAGAAATTGATAATTTTAAATACATCATTTCCTGTTGCAATTCCGATTACCGTGAAGATTGCGGCTACCGCATACCCTGCGGCAATACCTAAAATAAACGGTATCATTTTTGCCATTTTCTTTCCGTAAACAGAGCAGATAATAACGGTGAGCAAGGTTACGAGAGCGCATATAAGAGCTATCCAACCCTTAGCTCCGCTCATCTGGAAAACATATCCGTTGCCACCTAATAAAGTATCTTTATCAAAGCTTGTAAATCCTGCTGAACAACCAACGGCATCTCTTACTGCATTTCCTGCAAGAGAAAGACCTATTATAGCAACGGTAGGTCCTATAACTACCGGCGGCATAAGCTTTGCAATCCACTTAACACCTGCGATTTTTACTATAATTGCAATTATAACATAAACAAGACCTGCAAATACAGCACCTAAAATAAGACCGACATAACCAAGTGCGGCACAGGAACCGGCACCTGCAAATGCGGCAAACATAGAGCCGATAAATGCAAAGGAAGAGCCTAAGAAAACAGGGCTTTTAAATTTTGTGAAAAGTAAGTAAACAACTGTACCTACACCTGCACCGAAAAGTGCTGCCGATTGGCTCATACCGTTTCCGATAATTGACGGAACGGCGATAGTTGCCGCAAGAATAGCAAGCAACTGCTGGAAAGCGAAAACCAAGGTTTTGCCGAATCCGGGTCTGTCTTTAACATCATAGACAAGATTCATAATTTTTCCTCCGTAACAATACACATAGGTATTTTTTATTTATACAAGCATTTCTGCTATATATACACATATAATATATAAAGGGCTATCCATAAAGTTCAACCGCAACCGAGCTGTCATAAGGGGGATATTTAACCGAAATACGCTCAAGCTTGGATGTAGGAACATTTTTCCCCACAAAATCGCCCCTGATGGGTAACTCTCTATGCCCTCTGTCAATCAAAACGGCAAGCTGAACAGCGGCAGGTCTGCCAAGGGAAATAACTGCCTCCATTGCCGCCCTCGCCGTACGCCCCGTAAACAAAACATCGTCTACCAAAATTACCGTTTTTCCGTTCACATCAAACGGAAGTGTGGCTTTACCTGAAATCGGGTCGGCTGAAACGGTGGTTAAATCGTCACGGTAAAAGGTTATATCAAGGATACCGACAGGCACGCTGACGCCCTCTATTTGTTTTATGTTTTCGGCAATCTGCTCGGCAATCGGGATGCCACGGCGTTTGATACCTATAATACAAAGATTTTCACAGCCATTGTTCTTTTCTATTATTTCGTGGGAGATGCGTTTAAGCGCACGAGCAACTGCAACTTCATCCATGAGCGTTGCTTTATAGGCGGACATAGCCGGTTACCTCCATACAATAAAAAATGCCATGCGAATGCACGGCGGATTTATAAAAATGAGCAAAACACACATAATTATATATATAACCTTGCCGGCATCACGGTACCGAAATCAAAGGATTTTTAACCTAATTATTTTAACATATCTTTGCGTTTTTGTAAAGAGAAAGTTCTCGGTTTTTGCATTTTTTTGTCAAAAAAATACTGTTTTGACCGCTTTTGCAATTTTGTAGGCTTAACCAAGATTATTTACAAAAATTGTCAAAAGCAAGGCATAAACAAATATTACAATCTTGTAATCTTTTTTGATTTTGTAACCTTTTCGTCATTTTGCACAAAACAACCCCCATGTTTCAATTTGACATTTTGTTTATATCTGCTATAATGTCACACGGTCCTTGAAACGAATGTAAATTTTTCTGCTAAACGCCAAGCTTTAGCGGTAAAACAAAAGGAGTTATTGGATGATTTCAAAAGTCAGGGAAATGAAGGATAACCTATTAAGTGTTACCTCTGAATTTTTCAAAAAGTATAACAGGATAGTTTTTGCATCTGTATTGCTTTTCGCTTTTTTGTTTTCGGCGTCAGTTATAAACAGGTCTTACAAAACCTATAATATTTTTGACGGCGAATCAAAAAGGACAGTCCGCACTTTACACGGTGATGTTTCTCAGGTTTTATGCAGTATGGATTTAGAGCCTGATGATTATGAAATTTTAAGCACAGTCAAAAAAGGCAAAACTACAAATGTTGTTATAAGCTATACTTTTCCGGTTTCGGTTGTTTCCGGAAACGAAACAACGGTTGTAAAAACATCGGAAAATACCGTTTCGGAAATTTTAAAGCTTGCCGGAATTAAGGTCGGCAAGGATGATATTGTTGAGCCTTCGCTTGATTCGGTTATTAAAGCGAAAGCAACTGTAAATTATTTCAATGTGGAATATGTAAGCGGTAGCTATACGGAAGTTATTCCGTGTTCGCTTGATACCGTTTATTCCGCTTCGCAGGAGAAGGGTGTAAACACCGTTATTCAGGGAACAGACGGTACAAAGCAGGTATATTACACAACCAAGCGTGTAAACGGCAAGGATGTTGAAACGGTTGTTAACGATGTTAAGGTGTTGTCAAATGCCGTAAACGGAAAGCAAATTATCGGAACAGCCACCCCGAAAAAAATCGCCGTTACTACAAGTGAGCAGGTTAAAAGCGTATCAACACTAACTTCTTCCGTTCCGATTCAACTCGATGAGAACGGCACACCGATAAACTATAAAAGTCATATGACGGTTCAGGCGACAGGATATACCTACACAGGTCACAGATGCTCAACCGGCGTAACCCCTCAGCCGGGATATATTGCGGTAAACCCCAGAGTTATACCGTACGGAACAAAGATGTATATAAAAACGGCAGACGGCAGTTTTGTTTACGGTTATGCTGTTGCGGCAGACACCGGCGGATTTGTAAAATCAAGACCTACAAATATTGATTTGTTCTTTGCTACACGCAGCGCAGCGGTTTCCTTTGGCAGGCGTTCTATTGAAATCTATATTTTAAACTGATTTATAAAAATGAAAACACGGTCGATAACCAAAAGCGGTGCACGGCCGTGTTATTTTTATTGCCTTTTTGAGATAATCGTGGTATAATACTTTAGATTATGTTTAAGGGAGGCGATTGATTGGGACTTGAAATTTTCGAAAAAATTTATGAGAGAATCAGAAGTTTGTTTTTAAACACAAACTTTATTAAATTTTGTCTTTTCGGAATTATCAATACCTTTAACACTTCCTTGTTTTCCACACTTTTCGGTGTATTTATTCAGGAGAATATGGCTGCTATATGCGGCTATATAATTTCGCTTCAGGGCGCATATTATCTTTCCTGCAAATATATTTTTAAATCCAAATCAACATTTAAAAAATACTTCAGATTTTTACTTTCTTATTTACCGAGCTTTATGGTTTATGTGCTTATACACGCAGGTGCGCTTGCGGCATTTGATTTTTCACAGTTTACGGCGACCTTCATTGCAGTTGCATTGAGCGGTCCTATTACATTTATAATTATTAAAATTTATGCCTTCAGCGAATCGGCAAGCAAAAACAAAAACAAATGAGAAATATTAAAATATACAGTCTTTGTGTTACGGATTCAACCAATAGCTTTGCAAAAACACTTTCGGATAAAGAAAAAAACGATGCGCTGATAATTGCCGAGCGCCAGACTGCCGGCAGAGGGAGAATGGGCAGAAGCTTTTATTCTGAAAAGGGCGGAGTATATATGTCGCTTTTGCTTCATCCCGAATGCGAGCTTTCCGATGCCGTATGCATTACCTCAATGGCGGCGGTGGCGGTTGCCCGTGCAATCGAAAAGCATACACAGAAAAAAGCATATATAAAATGGGTAAACGATATATACGTTGATAATAAAAAGGTTTGCGGAATTTTATGTGAGGGTGGCGGTACTTTAGGTGGCGGATTAGATTACGCCGTTCTGGGAGTAGGGATAAATCTTTTTAAGCCAAAAGGCGGTTTTCCGGAAGATATAAAGGATATAGCCGGATATCTTTTTGAAAATGAGCAAAACGGCTTAAAGGATAAAATAATAAATTCGTTTCTTAATGAGTTCTTTTTATTTTATGAAGAAAAGAAAGAGTATATGCCAGAATACAAAAACCGTTCAAATATATTGGGTAAGCAGATAAGCTATACCGAAAACGGCAAAGAATATAAAGGTATTGCGCAGGATATAACCGATAACGGAAATCTTGTAATAAAAAACGAAAACGGGATTTGCATTAAAAATTCGGGAGAAATAAAAATAGTTAAAAATTTTTAGTTTAAATAAAGGTGAAAAAAATGCGAACAAAACAGTTTAAGTCAGAATCAAAAAAGCTTATGGATATGATGATAAACTCAATCTATACCCATAAGGAAATCTTTTTAAGGGAGATTATTTCAAATTCATCCGATGCGCTCGATAAGCTCTATTTTAAATCGCTCACCGATAACAATGTGGGCATAAATGCAGATGAATTTAAAATCAAAATCGAGCTTGATAAAGAAAACCGTACAATAACCGTTGCGGATAACGGTATCGGTATGACCGAGGATGAGCTTGATAAAAACTTAGGTACTATCGCCAAAAGCGGCTCATTTGATTTTAAATCGAAAAACGAGAAAAAGGAAAATGTTGATATTATCGGTCAGTTCGGCGTAGGCTTTTATTCCGCATTTATGGTAAGCGACAGCGTAACCGTTACAACCAAAGCATACGGAAGCGATGAGGCATTTTGCTGGAAGTCAAAGGGCGCCGAGGGGTATACAATCGAGTCTTGTGAAAAGCAGGATGTTGGCACAACCGTTACAATGCACATTAAACCCGATACAGATGACGAAAAGTACAGCGAATATTTAGACCAATACAAAATCAGCTCTCTTATAAAAAAGTATTCGGACTATATCCGCCATCCCATTGTTATGGACTTTACTTCAAGCAAGCCTGTTGAGGGAAAAGAGGGCGAATATGAGGATGTTACCGAGCTTAAAACCTTAAACAGTATGATTCCGATTTGGAAGCGTGCAAAATCCGAAGTTAAGGAAGAGGATTATAACAATTTCTATAAAGAAAAGTTTATGGATTATGAAGACCCGATGAAGATAATCCATTCTTCAACCGAGGGTACTGCTACATATAAGGCACTTATGTTTATTCCGAAGCATCCGCCTTTTGATTATTATACCAAGGAATACGAAAAGGGACTTCAGCTTTATTCAAAGGGCGTACTTATTATGGATAAGTGTGCCGAGCTTTTGCCCGATTATTATAGCTTTGTAAAAGGTCTTGTTGATAGCGAGGATTTATCCCTTAATATTTCCCGTGAGATGCTTCAGCACGACGGGCAGTTGAAGCTTATTGCCAAAACCCTTGAAAAGAAGATTAAAAGCGAGCTTGAAAAGATGCTTAAAAACGAGCGAGAGGCTTATGAGGAATTCTTTAAAGCCTTCGGTATTCAGCTTAAATTCGGCGTTTATAACAGCTACGGTATGAATGCCGATGCGCTTAAGGATTTGCTTATTTTCAAATCTTCAAGAGAAGAAAAGTATATAACCCTTAAAGAATATGTTGAAAATATGAAAGACGGTCAGGATACCGTTTACTATGCCTGCGGTGAAACTACCGAGCGCATAAAGCTTTTGCCGCAATGCGATGCCGTGACCGATAAGGGTTATGAAATACTTTATCTTACCGAAAATGTTGACGAATTTGCACTTATGATGCTTCGTGAGTATGCCGGCAAGAAATTTATGAATATTTGCGATGAGAATTTGAATCTCGACAGCGAAAACGAGAAAAAGGCGCTCGAAAGCGAAAATGAAAGAGCAAAGGATATGTTTGACGAAATGAAAAAGGCTTTGGGCGAAAGCGTAAATGTAATACGCTTTACAAATAAGCTGAAAAATCATCCCGTTTGCCTTACAAGTGAGGGCAATATATCGCTCGAAATGGAAAAGACCTTAAATTCAATGCCCGGAAGCGAAGATAATAAGGTTAAGGCACAGCTTGTGCTTGAAATAAATGCTTCGCACCCGATTGCCGATAAAATAAAGGCGCTTTACGGCAAGGATAACGAAACCTTATCTAAATATGCAAAGCTTCTTTATTCGGAAGCCTGCCTTATAGGCGGAAAGCCGATAGATAATCCGGTTGAACACAGCACACTCGTTTGCGAATTGATGACCGGCAGATGACAGATAAGTAGGGGAGGGTCTCTGTGCCCTCCCACTTTTATGCCATTTACAATAAATATACAGAATAGGGTGGCTGCCTGCCGCCACCGAAAATAAAAGACGGATTGCTTCGCTTACCGCTTGCAATCCGTCTTATTATTTATGTGATTTTAAGTTTCAGTATCAAATTTTTTTCTTAATGCTTCCTTTTCTGCCTCCAATATGTAGGTTGGAATATTGGGATAAATACATTTTTGGCATCTGCCGCATATATCTAGTGAAATTTCATCCAGCATACATTTATCATCTTTTTGCTAAATGCAAAAAAAGTTCGAACATTCCATATTTACTATCCTCCGAAATTAAAAAAGTGCGCAGCCGAAGCTACGCACCGAAAAATGCATAACTCCTATTGCTGCGACACAATTTTTCTGCTATCATACGAATGCGAAAACAGAGAATGCATTTTTACCAAAATAAAAATACATCCGTATTAATAGCAATATTAAATTGTGTCGCAAGGACATTATATCATATAAATTTGTTTTTAACAAGAAATTTTTAGAGAAAAGCAAAAAGCCAAAAACCGCCGAACAAAATTCTGTCGGCGGCTTTTGGCGATAAATGATTTTTTAATAAATTATAAAAGCTATATACTTGGCTTTCCCTTAAAATCGGGTATAAAGTTTTTGCTTGCGCTTGAAAGTTCTTGAATAAAGCAGTTTTCAAAGCCGCTTTGCAAAATATGGTTTAAAACCTTTTCATATTCCCGTTTTGTTATTTTTCGGTTGATTTCGGGCAAGTTTTCAAGATTTCCCATAGGAACATACTGAGCCATCATCGAAAAATACGCATTCGGGAAATTTTTAATACAGTAATCAAATATTTCTATTGCTTCATTTGTTGCAAGCGGCATTAAAAGATGCCGTATTATTACTCCGCTTTGCATAATTCCGTTGCTTGAAAAAATGCAGGTATTCTTCTTTTGGTATGCGTATTTTATAGCTTTTTTAACAACTTCGGGATAATCTTTAGCAAAGGAGTATTTTTTGGCTCTGTTTTCGGAAATATATTTAAAATCCAAAAGGTAAATATCAATAAAATCTGCAAGGATATCCAATTGTTCTTTTGTTACATAACCACCTGAATTATAAACTATCGGAATACTCGGTCGGTGGATTAAAAGCGCATCTCTTATGGCATAAACATAGTGGTCGGGAGTTACAAGATTTATATTGTTTGCGCCTTTTTCTTCAAGCTCTTTGAAAATTTTGGCAAGTCGGTTTACGGTTATTTCTTCGCCTTTGTAAAGGTGGCTTACTTCATAATTCTGGCAGAAAGCGCAGGAAAGCGAGCAACCCGAAAAAAAGACCGTGCCCGACCCGTTTTTGCCACTTATACACGGCTCTTCCCAATAATGAAGCTCCGCACGGGCAATGACGGGATTTAAAGGCGCTTTGCAAAAACCG
>JAZLFV010000013.1:0-3265 GCA_045615965.1 Acutalibacteraceae bacterium | reverse complement strand
AAAGTGCCACCAAAGCTTTTTCGCCGCCCGAAAGTCCGTCAAGACTCGGAACATTTTTGCCGGGAAGATTAGCTTCGATATCAATGCCGCTTTCAAGAACATTATCCGGATTTTCAAGCTTAAGCCTTGCGGAGCCGCCGCCGAACAAATCGGTAAAGGTTTTTTGAAAATTATCATTGATTTTTTGGAAGCCTGCCACAAAAAGCTCCTGCATTTGTGAGGTTAACTGATTTATAAGCTTATTTAATTCCAAACGAGATTTTTGAACATCATCAATCTGCTCGCTCATAAAGTCATAACGCTCTTTAACCTCTTTGTATTCTTCGATAGCCGAGACATTTACATTTCCGAGCGACCTGATAGCAGCTTTAACCTCGCCTAATTTTTTCTTGGCATCTGCGGGCTTTTCGATATCTATTGCAATTTCTTCAGCTTCGGATTTTGTAAGCTGATATTCATCATAAAGCTGGTTTATGCAGGAATCGTACTCCCTCTCCATAACCTCTTTACGCTCGGTAAGGCGTGCCAGCTCTCCGCTGATTTTTTCACGCTCAAGCATCTTTTCACGCTCTGCAGCCCTGAATTCAACACCTGATTTTTCGGTTTCATTTCGCTTGTTTAAAAGCTCTGAAATCTGTTTATTTAACTCTTCAATGCTGAATTTATTATTATCAATTTCATCATTGAGATTTGCGATTTCCTTATTTTGAGTTTCGGTTTTAAACGAAACGGCGGCTATCTCTGCATCAATTTCATCAGCCCTTGCCTTTCGTGAAGAAAGTGATTTTTGAAGTTCATCTGCAAGAAGCAAAAGATTTGACGCATCTTTTTGAGCATTAATAATTTGAAGCTTTAAATCGGTGATATTTTCGCTTAACGAATCACGCTTATCGAATATACTGCTTCTTCCGCCGTTCATTTTGTCTATTTCTGCCTGCAAATAGTTTTTCTCATCTTCAAGATTACTGATTTCTTTGGCGGCATCTGCCGAAACAAGCTTCAGCTTGCTGATTTTATCAAATGCTCCCCTTTTTTCTTCATTAAGCTCCAAAAGAGTATTTTCGTTTGCTTTTATAGAATTATCAAGATGCGTAAGCTCGGATAATGCTCTTATTTTATCTTCATTAGCAGTAATTATTTCATCATTTAACGCCTTAATAGCAGCTTCAATCAAAGCAATATCATTTTTGATTAACTCAAACTTTTCATTTGAATTTTTAAGCTTATCTTCAAGCTTTTCAATCTGTGCCTTATATTTTTCAATTTCCGAGCCACGGCTTAAAATGCCCGCCTGCTTAACCTTTGCACCGCCTGTCATAGTTCCGCCGGGATTTACTACCTGACCGTCAAGAGATACTACCTTAACACGGTAATTATACTTTTTGGCAAGTAAAATTGCACTATCTATGTCTTCGGTGACAACCGCTCCGCCCAAAAGATATTTTACAATTTCGTTATACTTTGAATCGGTAGTTACAAGGTCACTCGCAATGCCGACAAATCCAAAAACACTTTCAAATCCGCTTTCCTTAAATTCACGGGAAGTAACCGATTCAATCGGCATAAATGTTGCTCTGCCGATATTATTTGCTTTAAGCATATTTATAGCACGCTTGGCATCCTTATCGGTATCAACAACAATATTCTGAATGTTATTACCGAGTGCGGTTTCAATGGCAACGGCATACTCATCCTTAACAGAAATAAGCTTTGAAACTGTACCGTGAACTCCACGCAATATACCCTTATCCGATTCAGAAAGAATATACTTTACAGCACCAGAAAAACCTTCCATACTGTTTTGCAGGTCAATAAGCATTTGTATTCTGCGCTTCTTTGTTTCAATATCAAGACGCAATTCTTCCATTTCGGATTTTTGGGAATCAAGTGATTCTGTTTTTGAAGCAAGACGCAGATTATAACCGCTTAAAGCATTGTTATCGGCGGTAATTTTATCGTCTAATTCTTCAAAATAATGTTTGGTTTCGGCGTATTCATCCGAAAGACGCTTTTTCTCTGATAAGTTTTGTTCTATCAGCAAATCCAAAGAATTAAATCTATCCTCAATTTCCTTGATTGCGGTATCAGCCGTAACCATCTCAACACGCTTATCGGAGCTTTTCTCCGATAAAGAATTGATTTGCTTTACCTGTTCCTCAATTTTTCTTGAAATATTTTCACTATCGACAACCAGACTGTTTAGCTGACTTTCCAATTCGGATAATTTTAAATTAAGCTCCGATATTTCCTTGTTTTTTTCTTCAGCCAAAAGCTTTTTGTTTTCAATTTCTGTACGGTCATTTTCATCGGTTGAATCAAGGTTTGCCTTTTCGGAATTAAGGCGTTCTACCGTTTCGTTATTATGAAGTATATCGTTCGATAAAACCGAAATTTTACCGCCTAACATAACAATTATTTCGTTTGTTTCGGAAATTGTTTTACGTTTATCCTCAATTTCGGTTGTAAGGCGTGAAAATTCAGCGGTATTGTTTTCATTTTTGGCATCAAATTCCGCAATATCGTTTTCTATTTCATCATATTTAAGCTTTGCCGCCATAATCTTGCTTTCCTGTGAGCGCAAAGCATCCTTTGAGTTGTTAAGAGTATAAAGCCAAAGCCCTATTTCAAGCTGTTTTTTTTCTTCGGCAAGTGTAAAAAACTTTTCGGCCTTTTTGCTTTGAATTTCCAAAGGACCTACACGTGATTCAAGCTCTGAAACGATATCTTTAAGCCTTAAAAGATTATCCTCAGCCGAAGCAAGCTTACGCTGTGCTTCAACCTTTCTGTATCTGTATTTTGAAATACCGGAAGCCTCTTCGAAAATATCCCGTCTTTCATCGGATTTCGAGCTGATTATGTTATCAATTTTACCCTGACCTATCATAGAATAACCGTCTCTGCCGAGACCTGTATCCATAAACAGTTCGTTAATGTCTTTAAGTCTTACAGAAACATTGTTAATCTGATATTCACTTTCATGCGAGCGGTAATACCGCCTTGTTACCGAAACGCTGTCATTATCAAAATTTAGCGACCTATCAGAATTATCAATATTAAGTGTTACCTCGCAAAAACCGTGCGGTCGTCTATCAGCAGTACCGCCGAATATAACATCCTCCATAGATTGCCCACGAAGGCTTTTGGTTGACTGTTCTCCCAGCACCCATCTTACTGCATCGGATATATTACTTTTACCGCTTCCGTTCGGTCCTACAACGGCAGTAATTCCCTTACCGAATTTAAGGGTTGTTTTATCTGCAAAAGA
>JAZLFV010000012.1:0-2806 GCA_045615965.1 Acutalibacteraceae bacterium | reverse complement strand
TGTTCAAAAAACTTACGGCATAAACCGTCCAAAATCGAATAAAACAGAAAACACAGCAACACAAAATCCGTGCTGCTGTGAAAGTTATACACTTTTTTAGTAAATTTCAGAAAGTTATTAACTTTTTTTGCGACTTTTTTCACAAAAACAGGGACTGCAACGAAATTTCTATTTCGTCACAGCCCCACTTTTTATAATTGCTTGAAAATGGAAAATGATTTCATATATTAAGATTTCCGCTTCGGGAATAAAAAAAGATATATTGCTGAACTATTCCGCCGTAATTTTTTGCACATTCCGGCAGACCCTCAGGGAATAATACCGCCATAGCACGCTTAATCCAGACATCTTTCGGAAAGGCATCAAAGTGTTTAAGTGAAAAAAGCAGAGTGCAATCGGCAACCTTTGGACCTACGCCCTTTATTTTAATAAGCTCCTCCCGTGCGGAATCGGTTTTCTGCTCAAAAAGGAAATCCAGCCGTACTTCGTTGCTTGTAACCTTTTTGGCGGCATCTATTATGTATTTTGCCCTGAATCCCATTCGGATGTCCTTTAAGTCTTCTTCGGTTAAAAGTGCTATTTTTTCAGCCTTTGGAAAGGCATAACAGCCGTCCTTGATTTTTTCGCCGTATTTTATGCAAAAGCGGTCTATAATCCCTTTAATACGGGGGATATTGTTGTTTTGCGAAATAATAAACGAGCAGAGTGTTTCAAACGGCTCTTGATTTAAAATGCGTATTCCGTCTCCGAAAGACGAGGCTTTTTTCAAGGTTTCATCGGTGCTTATTTCGCTTATTATTTTGCTGTAATCACGGTTTAAATCGAAATAATCAAACCATATTTTATTAAAATCGTCTTTGCTTGTATCAAGGAGCACAATATAACCGTTTTCTTCTTTTAAAGAAAGACATTTACCGTAAGCAACACCGCTCCAAACTCCGTTTTGCTCGCTCCATCTGAATGCCTGACCGCAGTCGAGTGTCATCGCAAGGTTGAAATTTTCGGATTTTATATACACATTGCCGTTTTTAAAAAATATATCAGCCGTAAAATCATCTCCATACTTGAATTATACAATTTGTGTGTTACAATATCAAGTGTAAGATAAATATAAAAAGTGAAAGATAATTTAAGTCAGGAGAATTACTATGCGTGACGATATTTGTACCATACCCGTCTCGGAGGTTTTCGAGGAAAAGGACGGATGCCCTATATGCCGTATGTATGAAACGGTGGAAGAGAGAATACTTACATATATTTTGGGCGATGCGATGATGGAGCCTGATGTAAGAATTGCCACAAATAAGGCAGGATTTTGCCCGGAGCATCTTAATAAAATGATGGCACGCAGGGGCAGACTTCAGCTTGCTCTTATGCTTGAAACACATATAAAAGAAGTGAACAAAGGGATATTTGAAAGAAATTTTTTAAACGGTGCCGATAAAAAAGCGGGGAAAATCTCAAAGCTTACCGACAGCTGTTTTATATGTGATAAAATGAATTGGGGCTTTGAGCATATGATAGATACAATTTACCGTACCTATGAAAAGGAAAGGGATTTCCGCAATCTTTTTGATAGCCAGCCTCAGTTTTGTATGCCGCATTATCAGATGCTTATAAACGGTGCGGATAAACGCAAAATGCCAAAGTATTATAAGGAGTTTTGCGATAATCTCACAAGGATTACCGCAGATTATTCCGCCTCGCTTTGTGAGGATATTTCAAAATACTGTAAAATGTACGATTACAGGTCATCGGCAGGGAACAGTACTGATTGGGGAAGCTCTAAAACCTCAGTTGAGCGCATAGTGGCATTCCTAAACGGTGAAAGAGAAAGAGAATAATTTTTTTAAAAACCGTATAAAAAATTAAAAACCGCCTAAAATAACCGTAAAAAGAAAAGGCGGTATATTATGGTAAAGGGTGTAAATAAAAATGTAATCGAGGTAAACAGCACAGAAAGCGAGGTTTTTGAAAAAATAGTTTTCTATGTTTCGCCCGATTATGCCACTATGGGGGCAGATTTGCTTAAAGCGGCAACCAGCGAACTTGAGCGTGCTCTTTGCACTTCCGATACCAAAAAGCAGGATGGCCTTAGGCTTCGTGTGAAGCGCAAAAAGCAAAGGAAAAGGGTATTTGTTACAGTATCACTTTTGTTGCTTGCCGTTGCCGCTGTTATAGTGTTAAAGTTAATATAAATATGAAAAAAGGGCTGAAAATCAGCCCCTTTTTCATTTTAGAGATTATTTACTTATTTTTATATCAATATATCCCGTATCGGTTTGAATGTTGCACTTTTCATTTCCCGAGGATTTAGGAACATTTACATTTCCCGTATTGCTGTGCGCTTTATAAACTTTTTCGGAAAGCAATGTACCGTTTATGTCACCCGTACTTGTTTTAACTGAAATATTTGTTGCATCGCAACGGTCAAGTTTTATGTCGCCTGTGCTTGCTTTAAGGGTGATTTCTTTGGCAAGTGACTGTTGGAGCTTTATATCTCCCGTATTTCTTTTTAATGATATTTTCTTTTCGGCGTTCACATTTTTAAGTGTTACATCTCCCGTGCTTCCGCTGGATGTGATATTTTTACAATTTATATCCGAAATAAAAACCTCACCCGTTGAAACAGAAAGGTCAACCGTATCGGCAGAAAGGCTTTTAAGTTTTATATCTCCTGTGCTTTCTTTTACAGAAATTGTATTATATTCGGATTTTGGAAGATATACTGTTATCTTGGGCGAAATAAAGCTTATACCTATGTTCATATACCATTTTCTTTTATCGGTTGAGCGGATATTCAATG
>JAZLFV010000011.1:0-2159 GCA_045615965.1 Acutalibacteraceae bacterium | reverse complement strand
GGCGTTGGTGAGCCTGATTTTCAAACACCGTGGCAGATAAGGAAAGCCGGTATAACATCTCTTGAGCGTGGAAAAACCAAATATACCTCAAACAGAGGTCTTGATAGCTTAAGGGAAGAAGTATCAAATTACTTAAGCCGTAAATATAACATAAAATATGAGCCTGAAAGTGAAATTTTAATAACCGTAGGCGGAAGCGAAGCTATAGATGCGGCAATAAGAGCTATCGTTTCATCGGGCGATGAGGTTATAATCCCTCAGCCGAGCTATGTTTGCTATGAGCCTATAACCCTTTTGGCAGGCGGAAAGCCGGTTATAATAGAAACCAAGGCGGAAAACGATTTCAAGCTTACAAAGGAACAGCTTAAATCCGCAATAACCGATAAAACAAAGCTGCTTATACTTCCGTTTCCCTGTAATCCGACCGGAGCAGTTATGGAAAAAGAAGACCTTGAAGATATTGCTGATGTTTTAAAAGACACAAATATAATGGTTTTATCTGATGAAATATATTCCGAGCTTACCTTTACGGGCAACGGTCATATTTCGCCTGCAAGCATTAAAGGTATGTTTGAAAGAACGGTAACGGTAAACGGATTTTCAAAATCCTTTTCAATGACAGGCTGGCGTTTGGGATATGCGTGCGGACCTAAAGAAATAATGAGTCAGATAACCAAAATCCATCAATTTGCAATAATGTGCGCTCCCACATCATCGCAGTATGCCGCAATAGAGGCTTTAAAAAATTGCGATGAAGCGGTTGAGAATATGCACGCCGAATATAATCGCAGAAGAAGGCTGATAACCAAAGGCTTTAACGAAATAGGTCTTACCTGCCGTGAGCCGCTTGGTGCATTTTACGCATTTCCCTCGATTAAATTAACCGGAATGACATCTGATGAATTTTGCGAAAAGCTATTAAATGAATATCATGTTGCGGTTGTTCCCGGAACGGCATTCGGTATGGGAGGGGAAGGCTTTATAAGAGCTTCTTATTGCTATAGTACGGAGCATATTTCGGAGGCTATTTCAAGAATGGAACAGTTTATAATCAAGCACAGATAGCAAAATTTTATTTGGCTATTCGCCACAAGGGCGGAAATTTTAATATAAAAGGATTATTGTTTAATGCAGGATGATAACAATTCTAAGGATTACGAATCCTATTTTGCCGAGCTTGAAAGACGTATAAATAAAGAGAAATCCGTTACCGAAGCTGATAAAACGCAAAAATCAAGCCGGACTTTGAAGAAAAAAACAAAATATAAAAAGTCTGCAATATACTTATTAAAGGTTTATGCAAAGCAAATTTTTTGTATTTTCCTTGCATTGGTTTTGGTTATTGTAATTACCGTATCGGTAAAATCTTGCCGTGCAAAGAACGAAAAAAAGCCTGATTCTTCTTCTGAAACCGTTTCTGCAAAAAACGAAAAAGAGCCGCTTTTTGCAGAATTTACCGAAGATACGCAAGAGATTGATGCAAGCATTAAAAGTAAATCGGTAATTTTTATTAACGGAACAAAAAATACAGTTGTTGCTTCAAGAAATGCAACCGAAAAGGTTTATCCGGCATCAACCACAAAGATTATGACATTGCTCGTTGCGGTTGAGAATATAACCGATTATAACGATACATTCACTATGACCTATCAGATAACCGACCCACTTTATAAGCAGGGTGCAACGGTTGCCGGTTTTTTGTCCGGCGAGGTTATAAATATGACCGACCTTATTTACGGTATGATTCTTCCATCGGGAGGAGATGCCGCAATAGCTCTTGCCCAAAAGATTTCGGGAAGTGAGCAAGCTTTTGCAGAGCTTATGAATGCAAAGGCAAGTGAATTAGGTCTTAAATGCACCCATTTTACCAACTGTACGGGGCTTTTTGATGAAAACCACTATACAACGGCAGAGGATATGGCGGTAATACTCAGGGAAGCAATGAAGAATGAGCTTTGCAAAACCGTTCTTTCAACCTATCAATATACAACTTCTGCTACAAATAAGCATCCGCAGGGGCTTCCGCTTGAAAATACGATTTTTAAATATATGTACGGTACAGAGCCGGAGGGCTCCGATATCTTAGGCGGAAAAACGGGATTTATAAATGAGTCCGGCTACTGCATCGCCTCTTTTGGAGAAAACGATGTCGGAGAAAG
>JAZLFV010000010.1:0-5913 GCA_045615965.1 Acutalibacteraceae bacterium | reverse complement strand
TGACCGCCTTCACAGGAAACAACATTTTCAACCGCAACGGCTGATTGAGGCTGATTTACATCAAAAATACTGTTTTCATAGCCGCCATTAAATTTTTCTTCGGCTAAAACTTTTCCCGAAGCGTTCTTAATAACAAAATCGTCAACCTTGATTTTTTTGCCGTTCCAGTTAGCATAGCCTGCCGGTCCGCCTAAATAAATATAATAAGATTTTTTATCATCGGGCAAGGTCGCAGTATATGTTGACCATTTGCCCTTTACCGATATATTCATAAGCGGCTTTGCACTTTTTACGGATGCGCAGTCGTATATACTGGCTTTGTTCTTATCCGTAGTCCAAGCAATACCCCACCATGTTTCTTCGGGAATACCGCTTGGTACATAGGCGCTGAATGTAACTGTACTACCGCCCGGATAAGCTTTTTTGGTAATGAATGTTGTTGGGCTTCCTTCACTAAAATCAGCAAAGCTTAATTCGGCGCAATCCGGCTCTTGAGCATTACACCTTGTGCAATAACCGCCGACATAATTGTGTCCGAGAGGTCTTATTTTTATCTCTTCGTTTACCTCTTCTCCGCAAACGGTGCATATACCGCTTGTGCTTCTTCCGGCTCTTGTGCAAGTAGGCAAAACACCGGATTTCGGTGAAACGGTATGATGTGCCGAAACCACCTCTTGAGCCTTTATTACCTCACCGCATATCTCACAATGTTCTCCGGCGGTAAGTCCGTCTTCCTCACAGGTTGCGGCAACAGCTTCGTCCTCAACTATCGTGTGTCCGGTAGCCTTTATTGTCATTTTTTCCTTTTTGCCCGAGGCAAGCGTTCTTGTCTTAACGCCGTCCCTTGTGCAGGTTGCGACCTCGGTAACAACCCAATCTGTAGCATGGGTTTCTTTTGATTTTGTCTTTTCGCAACCGCTCAAAAGTACAGCCAAAACAGCCGTGGGAATAAGAAGTAGCATTTTATATTTATTCATAAATTAATGCCTCTTTATTTATACAATTAATTACTTAACTTGCTTTAAAAATTTATTCCAATTGCTTTTTGCGTAATCATATTGTTCAGTTAGGATTGTTGAAATATTACCGCCGTCTCTTACCTTAATGTAGGGTGTTGAACCGGTTGACCAAAATCCTACGATACCTTTTATTGCAATCTCGCTTGTTGGATTTGCAGTATAAAGATATTTTTCCTTTGCCATATCAAGCACACTCTTTCCGAATGTACTCATATCAGAATATGTGCTCGCCGAAGAATCAAGCTCGTAATCAAACGGTCTTACTGCATTTGTAAGCTTTGTATAAGTTTCGCAGGAGGACTGTTCACTTAAGTATTCAAGGAAAATTTTAGCGTCATCTTTATGCTCTGCATTTGAAGGAATGAAATAATATGAGCCGTATTCTGCTTGTATAACCTGTTTGTTATCAACGGTGCTGTATTTATCGGAATGAAGAACATTTCCGTTGGAATCGCTTGTTTCCGGTACTGCAAACATACCTATCTTTACATCCTTTTTATTTTTAAGGACATCAGACATTTCATTTTGAAACCAAGAGCCGTTAAGCATCATTGCCGCCTCGCCGTTGATAAGCTTCGACTGTGCAACAATATGATTCATACCGGAGCTTCCTGCCATAGTGTTCTTACCCTCATCAAATAAAAACTTTTTAAGGTTTTGCAAAGCATAGGTTTTTCCTTTAAATACTGACGGGTTATAAACCTCTGCACTCTTATATGAGTAGAATTCATCAAGTCCTGCTATACCTTCATAGCTGTATACCCAGTTTTCTACACCAAAGTAAAGGTATCCGTCAGCGGCTCCGCCGCAATATACGATTGGTGATACTTTTTCATCCGTATCGCTGAGGATTCTTTTGCAAAGCTTACTCAATTCGGTAGTAGTCTGCGGAACCTCCCAGCCGTATTTATCAAATAAGGATTTATTATAAACAAAACCGGTTAGATTTGTATATTCGGGGATTGTATATGCTTTGCCCTTAAATGTGCATATACTTTCGGCATTTCCCGTTAAACTTTCCCTAATTGTTTTGCCGCTTTCTAATTTATAATCATAAACATCGTCAATCGGCTCAAGCCAGCCCTTTAATGCCCAACGGTCAATACTTGCAATATTGTTACAGCTGTAAACATCAGAAAGATTCTGACCCGACTCTAATTTAGCCGATGTTGTTTCGTTGATTGTTGGGTTAAATATGATTTTTACCGTAATATCCTTATGCTTTTTCATAAAGTCTTTGGCTAAAGTTTCATACGGAATTGTGCCATAACCGGCTTTTAAAACCTCCCATTTAACAATGCGTCCGGTTTCTCCGTTACCCTTTGAACCGCAACCTACCATTGAAAGGGCAATAACTGCAGCCATAATCATACAAAAAATTCTGACAATACACTTTTTCATAAGTTTTTCTCCTTTGGTTATTTAATTATTTTACGGGAATGACAAATCTGCCTTCCCCTGCCTGCAAATTAAAGGTATATGTGCCGTCATTTGATATCGGGACAACAATTTGTTTTCCATATCTATACATCAAAATATGCGATGCGTTTTTAAACTTAACCGTTACCTCGCTTGTTTTTCCTTCGGAGGGCTCGGTTGCATTTACAATCATAAAAGCATCCTTGCAGGAGGATTTCTTATCCTTAGCCGTAAAGGCTCCTGCCAACACATCATTCGTACAAGAAACTATACTCATACGGTCGTCACTTTTCATTGTCTTTCCTATGTTTGAAAGGAGAGGATTTTCAACAAGCTCATCAGCAAGCTTATACATACAGCCTTTCCAGTCATAAGCCATATAAGCGTCTTCCATATTATGAATTTCGTTATTTACTATCTTAGCGGCATCGTATTCCCAGGTATATGTTCCGTTTTTATAGTTATAAATCGAATATCCGTCATCGGCACTGGCGTTAGTTTCATCACAACCTGAGGCATATGTATAATAAATAATTTCCCGTGAGCCGAAAGCTAAATTTGAATATATTTCAAATCTTAAATCCGAAATACCGGTTAACGGTCTCATACCCGTAAAGTCACCTTTGGCCTGAATAAATGTGCGAAGCTCAATATTATTCTGTTTACATTTTCTCGCTGTAAGCTCAAGGTTGTTATAATATTGGTCACGGACATAGTTTACATTATTTGTGCTTCTGAACGGATAAAAATCATAGCTTATATATCCTACCAACGGTGCGATTTTTTTCATATAGTAATCAATGTATTCCGAATATGAATCAGCACCCAGACTCGCTACATGATTTGCATAACTCGGAAGCAGATTTATATAAGCCTCGCCGCCTGCTTTGCCGTTCTTTTTAATTGCTTCATTATAATATTTAATTTGCAAAGCAATGTTATCCATTTCCAATAGACTTGGCTCATCATGGCAGAAATTTCCGCCGTATGCCGGATGATTGATATACTTGTTTTCTTTGTCGAACATTTTTTCAACAACTTTTTTAATTTGGCTATCGTTATCAATCTTTCCGGGGAATTGAGTTGTCAGCCCGTAAAATGACCAATCCCTGACCCAATACTTCATATTATATTTTTGACAAAGGTCAAGAGCTGTTAGTGCCGTTTTTTGGGCGACCTCGCTTCTCAAGGCAATCGTTTCATAAATATCTGCGCCCTCGGCATCTGAGCTTCCTTCATAAAGGGCAAATACCTTATTAAATCCTGCCTCAGACATCTTTTTATAAGCATCGTCCAAGTCTTCGGTAACACGACCTTGAAGTGTAGGGGCGGCATACGCCGAAAATGATACACCTTTGCTTTTCGGAAAAGTGGGAATTTCTGCTTTGCTGTTTGCTTTGCCGCAACCGCACATAAGCAAACAAACTGTCAAAATGCAAATAACGGTTTTAACAAATGTTGTCTTTCTCACTTTTCCGTCACCTCTTTTTCTGCTGGGTTGATGTAATTATCTGCTTTTGGCTTTTTCTTATTTTTATTCTTTAATATCACTATTGCAACAACGCCTAATGCCAAAACAACTACAGTTGGAATTCCAACCAAGAGTAAAACCTTTGATATATTAAGTGATGAATTTCTGTTTTTGTTAAGCTTTAATTCCTTTTCGTACCCTGTATCCTTAATGCCTATTCCTCGGCTTTCAAGGGACGGCAGACTTATTTCTTCAAGCTCAACCGGAGGCGCTTCGTTATATATGGGCGAGGTATTCTTAATCTCAAAATCATCTATTGTCCAAAAAGAATAACCTGTACAGCAAAGTGCAAAATATCCGGAAGTATCAATATCTGTTATTTCACCGTATAAGGTATATTCAGGCTCATTTGCACGCTTTAAATAAAGCTTGATGCAGTCGGTGTCAATAATATATTTAAAGCAAACAGCCTTATCAGCCGAAATATTAAATCTTTGTTTTGAATCCCCGTCATAAGATATATCCTTAAAATAGTCGGCGGGTATAGGTTTGATATTCTTCATATTGACAGACCTTAACGGACTTAAATTATTATCCTTATATGTAAACATTCCGGCTTCTTTCCAATCGGATTTAGCCATACCCTCGTTGTGAGTAAGCATCGTAGCAAATGTGCAATATGTACCGTAAGAGGAAACGGTTGATTTTGCCTTTCCGAAATCCAATCCTATCCATTTACCGCAATATGTTGCATTTTTTGCTTCGGTAGCATCCTCGGTGACATAAATACTTGTAAGCTTAAATGAAAGCTCGCAGGTTTCATATTTATAAGAAGGTCCGAAATAGGAATTATCCGAAAGTCCGTTAAATGAAAGCTCGCCGTCACCTACTGAAAACGAACCGCCTTCTGCATTAAAGGCATAATCAGAATGTCCGGGTGTTCCCATTCGGTTTTCACTAAAATCATCGCTTATTGATTTTGTTGTAAGGATGTTGTAATATGTGTTTTTTATACATACATCATCTAAATATACCGTATTTTTAATCTTTTCTCTTACGGAAAATCCGGTAAATCCTTCATATTTATCAACACCGTTTACGGAAATCGTATTACCGTTAGCAGTAACGGTCAATTTTCCGTTTTTGGTTAATGAAATTATAATATATACATTATCGGAATTATACGTTTGCTTCGCTTTAACAGATTCGTTACCGTCTTCATCGTAATAAACAATCCTGCCGCCCTGCCTGCTCATTATATATGCCCAATTCTCCTGACAGGGACTGCTATCATTTGATTCAAGACCGAAGGCATAGGAAATCTCACCGCCGGAGCCGTTTGGGAAAGTCATATTATAAGTTGTATTCAAAACAACATCGGTATCATTCAGATGCTCATTTACACCGCTTAATTCATTTATTGCAATAATTGAATGGTCAACATCAGAATTATTAAAGGCAAGTTTCCTTATACCGCCATCTTCTTCAATGTCAAATGAAAAGCTATCGGTATCTTGATTTATGGTTACGGTTTTTAACAAATCGTTTTTATCGTCTTCAAAATTTTCAGTCAATGTGGTAGACTCGGTCTTTACGGTGACATTATCAAGCTTATATCCTACAAATTGATAATCTCCGAAAACAACTGCGCTGTTTAGAAAGGTATGCTTTCCGGAAAGGGTCAATACATTCTTTTTGGAAAACTCCTTACCTTTTTGCGCAACATAAATATATGCCGAATTATCAGAAATCACTTCAACCTTTACCGATATCCAGCAATCATCTACGGTATCGGAATTAAAGCCATAATCAGTCCATTTCCCATCAAGTGGCTTTTTTGAAGAAAATGTTGTTTTTTGCCATGTTTCATAGCACATAGGCTTGCCGTATTTACTGCTGTAATCACCGCAATAATCTTTAGGCTTATCAACATCTATAAAATCAAAGAAGAATATATCATTTTCGCCGACACCGCTCGGTATTTTCAAATCAAAAGAAAGAGAT
>JAZLFV010000009.1:0-2312 GCA_045615965.1 Acutalibacteraceae bacterium | reverse complement strand
AAATCAGGCTCACCAACGCCTAACGAAATAACCTCATCCATGGTTGCGGCAATATCAAAAAATTTCCTTATCCCCGATGGCTTTATTTCGGTAACGGTTTTATTTAAAACCGATTCGTAGTCTATCATAAAAGATACTGCCCCCTGCCGTCCTTATCGCTGTTATAAAGCTTAACATCCATTTCTTTGTAACGGCGCATAACAAAATGAGTTGCAGTAGATGTTACGGAATCAATCGTAGCAAGCTCACGGGCAACAAAACGGGCGATATCCTGAAGTGATTTCCCCTTTACTACAACATTAAGGTCATAAACGCCCGACATAAGATATACCGATTCAACCTCGCTGTATGCGGCTATTTTCTCGGCAACCTCTTCAAATCCGAGTTCTGCTTTCGGCACAACATTAAGCTCTATAATAGCCGAAACATAAGCGCCGTCCAGCTTATCCCAATCTATAACCGCTTTATATCCGCAGATTATTCCGGCTTTCTCCAATTTGTTTATTTGATTTATTACTTCTTCCTCGCTTAAAGCAAGCATTGTTGCCAAATCCTTGACCGAATAACGGGCATTTCTTGATAAAAGCTTTAAAAGTTCGGTGTTCATAAAAATTCTCCTTTAATGTTTAGTTTTCGGTTACATCGAAGAGTCCCAGATTTTTAGGTGTTGTTATAACTGCAAGCGGCCATTGAGGGTCCGGACCGCAGCTCATTCTCTCCATAGCACAAAATTCCGGTCCGTTTGCGTTTCCTACATGAGTTACCCAATGGTTTCCGTTCTTATATCCTGCATAAAGGCAGATATGTGTGCAATGACCGTTTCTGTTATTAAAATCCTGCATAAGCATAAGAGAGCCTATCGGGATATCCTCTGCCGCATTGAAAATCGTTCTTGTACCGTTTGGTTTGGCACTCCATTCTATATATCTTGAATAGCCCTTTTCAACCCATTTTTTGCCTGCAAGATACCAACAGTTGGCATCCCATGATTTTTCAGGTCTGTCAAGAGCAGATGTATCGATGCGTGCAACATTCGGCAAATAATTAAAATAGACATAAGTGGCATAGGAGGCACAAACCAAACCGCCCTGCTCAAAACGGGCAATATTTGGCATTCCGTTGGCATCCTTTTCGTACCCTGAGCATCCTCCGCCGTATGTGATTTTTGAAAGCCAGCCACGGTGAGCCTTATCGGTGGAAAGTATATATGTCCACATAAGACCGTCACTTCGGTGTTTTTTTAGATTATATCCCGTAAATTCCAAGGCATCTAAAAACACATTATCATCCGGCACAAGATTTGTATTATACTTAAACTGCGGTCCCGACAAAGCAGGGGGAGCCGGTGTTTCCTCTGCTTTAGACACAACCGACTCTGCCGATGAAGCTTCCGATACAACCGACTCTGCCGATGAAGCTTTAAGCTTAACAGAAGAAGCCTTTGATTTATCGTCTTTTCGTTTTTTATTCGGTTTTATCGCAACTATTGCCACTACAAGCACTACAACAAGCAGGCTGCAAAATACAGAAAGATAAGCTTTTTTATGTGACTTTACAGAGCGCCTTAATTTTTCTGCAAGATAGAAAAAATACGGAAACAACCACTTCATAAAAATCTCCCATAATAAAGTATATATTTGTTTCATTATACTTTATGTGACATCAAATATCAAGTTTTTTGTTGACGAAGCGCATATACAGGCATATAATTAAAGCAATAATTATTTTCAGAGGCGTTTATGAAAACTATACCTGTAAACACAAAATCAAGGTACGATATTCTACTCGGAAGCGGAATTTTTGAAAACATTCAGCAATTGCTGTTTCCCATTTGCAGAGGAAAAACCGTACTGATTATCACAGACGGTAATGTTGATAAGCTTTACGGTGCCCGTCTGCTTATAAATCTTAAATCAGCAGGATATTCTGCCTATAAATATGTCATTGAAAGCTCAGAACAATCAAAAAACGCAAATACTCTTTTCGGAATTTTGGAATTTGCCGCACAAAACGGATTAAAGCGAGACAGCGTTATTTTAAGTCTTGGCGGAGGTGTTGTGGGCGACATTGCCGGTCTTGCCGCCGCACTTTATATGCGTGGAATAAGCATTGTTCAAATTCCCACCACTCTGCTTTCTGCGGTTGATTCCTCAGTTGGCGGAAAAACCGCCGTTAATTTAAGCTCAGGCAAAAATCTTGCAGGGGTATTTTATGAGCCGAGCCTTGTTATAATTGACTCCGAAATTATAAAAAATCTGCCCGATGAGATTTTCGGTGAAGGCTTGGGAGAGGTTATAAAATACGGTGTTATA
>JAZLFV010000008.1:0-15763 GCA_045615965.1 Acutalibacteraceae bacterium | reverse complement strand
CTTTTTCCGAGCATACCGAACATTTATAGCCGTCAAGTTCTGAAAACTCCTTGAAAAAATAGTTTTTTTCGGTATCTTCAAAGTAAAAATTTCTGCTGTTTAAATTAAGAGCAAAGGAATTAAGCGGAGTTTTAAGACCTGTGCCGATTGCTTTTAAAAAGCTTTCTTTAAGTGTCCAGAGTCTGAAAAAAGCTTCCGCCTGCAAGGCATCGCCCGACAAGGATATTATATCAGAATATTCGCTTTCTGCAAAGAACTTTTTTGCGATTTTTAAATCTGCACTGCTGATTTTCTCAATATCACAGCCTATTTCATTCTCCGAAACGGCACATATTACATACTCACCCGAATGCGATATATTAAAAAACAAAGGGTTTCCTTTTAAATATGGCTTGCCGTTTTCACCGTAACAAAAATCGAGCTTATCCGTGCTTATACCGTTACTAAGAAGCGCATATCTTAAAATAAGCTCCGCTCCGACCGACCGATATTTATCTTGGGGTTTTAAATATCTGTCGGTCTTTTTTTGCCGAAAAACAGAAATTTCTTTATATTTTGCATCGAATAAAGCATCATTTTCAAGAGGCTTTATGCTCATAACATACAAAGCGGTTTTGATGTCAGGCATTACTCATCTTCTCCGTCTTCAAGATTGAAGTAATCGAGTGTCATTATACTGTTTATGGCTTTTTCGAGATATGTGTCATCAACAAGCGGCCACGAAAAACCGATACGGTAAAGAATATTTGTTGTAAACAGATTATCGGTATCAACGGCGTGGGCATCCTTTATATCGTAAGCGGCAAGACCGCCGAGCTTTGCATTTACCTTTTCGTCACCCAATTTTTTCCTGAATTCGGCATAATATTTTTCGTCTGCTTCGGGGAAAATTGTTATACCGTTTTTATTGCAGGCATCAATTATCTTCATTTCATCAAAGCCGTAGCGGTTGCAGGCGTTGAATGCGGTAAACTTATCATTTGTGCCTGCGAGCAGAACAACTGCCCGTGCGGTGCAGTCAACGGGGGAAAACCTCATCGGGTCGGTCATATGGCTTATCGGGTATTTACCCATAAGCGCAAAGCCTCTTATTCCGCTCATAAACATATTGGTTTCCATATTAACCTGAAATTCTCCGTCTGAATGGCGACCCATAAGGTTTCCGACTCTTATGATTTTTCCTATCAGTCCACGGTCTATCGCATCTAACATACAAAGCTCGGCACGGTATTTTGATATGGCGTATTTGTTATCCATATCGTCTATAACAAAGAGCTCATTTTCGTGCATACGAACCTGCTTTTCATAGGTTTCCTTTGTATGAATACCGGGTACTGAAACGGTGGATATTTGAATGAGCTTCATACCCTTTTTTGTGCATACATCAATAAGGTTTTTAACACCGTTTACATTAATCCGCTCAAGGATATCGTCATCGGAAAAATGCTTTACGCAGGCGGCGGAGTTTATAACGGTATCAATTTTAATATCTTTTATAGTATCGTAAAGCGAAGAATCGGTGATATCGGCATCTATAACGGTTATGCGGTTTTTAAATTCTTCAAACCCGCTGCTGAAATAATAAACGAGCATTGTTTTAAGGCGGATTTCGGGACTTTCGTATCTGCCTTTTCTTACAAGACAGTAAATATGCCCGTCTTCAAGCTCTAAAAGCTCCTTTAAAATGTGTATTCCGAGGAAACCGACAGCACCTGTAAGCAAAACATTTCCGAGTGGTTTTCTTTCAACCTCGTAGGCATATTTTACGCAGTTGTACATAAGAGCCGGGCGCTCGTTATAGGATATGTTATCCTGCTTTTCTTCACTTTTGGATTTGTTTTCACGCTTTTCGATAAATTCCGCCAATTCTTCGGGGGTGGGATTATCAAAGATATCTCCGTATTTAACCTCTATACCCTCGCTCATCAAAAGCATGGTTACCTTTGATGCCGAAAGTGAGGTTCCGCCCATTTCAAAGAAATTATCATCGGCGTATATTTCTTCCATATTCAAAACCGAAGCAAAGATTTCACAAAGCCTTTGCTCAAGTGACTTTTTAGGAGCTTTTTTGCCCTTGCTTCTTGTGGATTTAAGCGTTACCTCAGGAAAAGCATTTTTGTCAATCTTTCCGTTCGGGGTAAGCGGAATGGCGTCTATCTGCATTAAAACTGCAGGAACCATATAGTATGTAAGCCGTGACTTCATAAATGCGGTAAGAGCATCTGTATCAATCTCTTTTTCGGCTATAAAGAACCCTACAAGATAATCTTCTGTGCCGTTGTTTCTTACAAGCACTTTGCTTTGCTTAACACCCTCAAATGCCGACATAACCTTTTCGATTTCGTCAAGCTCTACTCTGAATCCACGAAGCTTTACCTGATTGTCTATTCTTCCTCCGAAATCAATTTCTCCCTTTGAAGTAAGGCGTACAAGGTCGCCGCTTCGGTAAGCAGGCATTCCGTTTAAACTGAAGAAGGAAGCCTTCGTTTTTTCGGGGAGCTTTATATATCCTCTGCTCACACCTTCTCCGCAAATGATAAGCTCGCCTATACCGTAGGGCGGCAGGATATGCCCTGCCTTATCCAAAACGAAATAGCTTATGTTTTCGCTTGATTTTCCTATTGTTATATTATCTTCGCTTTCAAGCTCTTTCATTGAGGAACAAATCGTGGTTTCGGTAGGCCCGTATCCGTTTATAATCTGTAATTCGGGGTTATTTTCACGAAGCGTTTTATAAAGCGATGATGGGAATGCCTCTGCACCGACTATTATGGTTTTAAGGTGTTTGATTGCAGGCAAAAATTCGGGTATGCTTACCATATTATTCATAAATGACGGTGTGCAAATCATCATTTGTGCGTTGTTTTCAACCATCAGCTTTTTCATAAGAAGCGGATTGTGGGATTCTTCCTCTGAAATCATATAGATTGTTTTTCCGGTACAAATCGGAATAATCAGCTCCATAATCGACATATCAAAAGAAATCGAGCTTAAGGCAAGAGCAACCCCGTCAAATTCACTCCTTTGATAATAATTAAGGGTTAAAGGTCTTGACTGAACAAAATCGGTAAAGCTGTGATGCTCTATCATAACTCCCTTTGGTGTACCGGTTGAGCCTGATGTGTAAATACAGTAGGCAAGGTCGTTTAAAGCTACGCTGTTATCGGGATTTTCGGTGTTTTCTCCCGTTATAAGTTCCTCAACTGTTAAGGTTTTATATGGCTTGTTTTCGGCAAAAAGTTCTTGTTTTTGTGCCTTAATTTTTTCGGTTGTGATAACAATGGGACTTTCGGAATTTGTAAGACAGTACTCTATTCTCTCATCGGGGTATGACGGTATCATCGGCAGGAAAGCTCCTCCCGATTTCAGTATACCCATTTCGCAGATAAAGACTTCTTTTGTGCGCTCAAGCACCATACCTACTATTGTTTCCTTTTTTACGCCGTGTTTTTTAAGTGCATAGCTTAAGGCGTTTGCGGATTTATTAAGCTCTCTATAGGTCAATTTGCCGTTTTGGGTTATAATTGCGGTTTTATCTGGGAGCATTTCGGCATAGCGTTCAAATAGCTTAAATACGGGTGTTTTTTCAAAATCATATTTGCTTTCGTTTGCAGATTTATATGTTTCATTCGCTTTATAAGACATCATTGAAACATCTTTTATAAATACGCTTTCGGTAAACGATTCTGCCGCCGCCGAAATCGAATCTGCAAGACATTCGGCAAAAGCTTTGTTATAGATATCCTTGCGGTATTCTATACTGTATTCGATTTTGCCGTTTTTAATAAACACATTTACCGAAAGGGGAGCTTTGGCGGTATCGGAGGAAATGTTTACAAGCTCGGCTTTTTTGCCGCAAATTGAATCAAAAGCAAAGTCATCGCCCTGATAAACAAAGATAATATCGGAGTTTATGCCGTATTTTCCCGCCATTTCGGCAAAGGAATATATATCGTTTGACATATTTTCAATAAGCTGTTTTTCTATTGACGCCGTAAAATCGGTTACAAGTGCATTATCCTCTATATCGGCAACAACGGGTACGGTTTTCACGCACATTGTTACGGTATTTAAGAGTCTTGAATCGTTTCTTCCGTTATATACGGTTGAATAGGTTATGCTTTCTTTACCCGAAAATCTGCTTAAAACAAAGGAGAAAACGGCGTTGAAAAATGCGTTTTGAGAGAGTCCGTTTTGCTTGCAGAAGCTCTTTATAAGCTCTGCATCAAGACTGCTTTCTATATGCAAATTCCCTGCGGCTTCGGTTTTTTCTTCAGGCTCGGCTTTGGGTAGACAAGATGTTTCAGCTCCGTTTAAAAGTCTATCGTAATATTCCTGTGCACGGGTTAGAGCATCGGTCTTTCTTGACTGTTTTTCGTCAAGCGCAAGCTCAAATCCCGTAAACTTTTCGGCTTCGGGTTTTATTCCTCCGTAAGCCTTTGTTATATCTTCAAAGAGTATGTTTTCGCTTGTCCCGTCACAAATAATGTGGTGGAAATCCATAAACAGATAGTTATCGCTTTCGGTTTCATAGATTTCGGCACGGTAAAGCGAGCCGCCCAAAAGCTTAAACGGTCTTATTATGTTTTCGGGGAGCTTTTCGCATTTGATTATGCTTACAACGGCTTTCGCATCATCATTCCGAACAGCACGTATTTCTCCGTCCTCGCCATTTTTAAGCGTTAATTTAACAAAAGAATGCGCATTAATTGTTTCCTCTACTGCTGTTTTAAGCCTTATTGTATCAATTTCGCCGTCAAACTTTATAAGAACGGGGATATTGTAAACGGTTGTATCGGGGGACGACATACACTCGATAAATATTCCGTTTTGAGTTTCGGTTATCGGATAATCCGAAAGTATTTCATAGCTGTTTTCGGTCTGCTTGCCATTTAAAAAGCTTTCAAGTTTTTCTATTGTCGGGTTTGCTTTGATATCGGCTATTTTAAGCGGAGTATCAAAGATTTCCGAAAGCTCAACATTTAATTTTATCGCACCTATTGAGGTAAGCCCCGCCTCGTAAATATCGGTGGTGATTCCAAACTCGGTATGACCTACCGTTTCGGAAATTATATCAAACAGTTTCTTTTGCGTATCCGTTTGCGGCGGTACTGTGCTTTCCGCCTTTCTTTCGGGAACGGGTAGCGCTTTTTTATTTACTTTTCCGTTTTGGTTAAGCGGTATTTTATCAATCTGCATAAATACGGCAGGGACCATATACGGCGGCTTTTCGGCTCTTATAAAGTCCGCAATACGGGCAGTATCAGGTTTTGAATCCGAAACGATGTATGCGGCAATATACTTTCCGCCCGAAGCGGCATCAAAGGCGGCAACGGTTGCGTCTTTTACACCGCTGTACCTGCGGATTACTTCTTCGATTTCGGTAAGCTCCACACGGAAACCTCTTACCTTTACCTGCGCATCACGGCGGCCTATAAACTGCAGATTGCCGTCACCCATAAGGCGTACTATATCGCCTGTGCGGTAAATTCTTTCATACCCTTTTTCCTGACAAAACGGATTTTCACCGTAAGCCTCAGCCGTTTTTTCAGGGCGGTTTAAATAACCTCTTGTTACGTGCGGACCTGCTATCCAAAGCTCGCCTACTGCGCCAAATGGCAAAAGCTTGCCTTTATTATCTACAACATAAAGCTTTATGTTATCAACGGGGAAGCCTATCGGAACATCACGGTATTTTTTATCCACCTTAAATGCACTTGTTATAACCGAGCCCTCAGTAGGACCGTAAAGATTATAAAAATTGAGATTTTTCGGGGTTTCATGCGGTGTTAATTTTTCGCCTGCCACCGAAAGATGCTTTAGTGTTTTAAATTCTCCGCTGAGTGCAAACTGTCTGCCTACCTGCGTTGTCATAACAGTATGGGTTATTCCGTTTTCATCGTAGTATTTTTTAAGCTCGGCAAAATCAAGGCGTATATCTTCGGGAATAATATGAAGCTCGGCTCCGCTTATTACGGCAGGATACATATCGAATGTATGGGCATCAAAGCCATAGCTTGCATAGCAAGCCAAACGGGAATTTTCGTCCATACCGAAATATTTTTTAACCCAAACCGAAGTAACAAGGGTATTTGAGTGCTCAAACATAACCCCTTTAGGCATACCTGTAGAGCCCGAAGTATAAAGCATAACAAGCATATCGTTTTTATCGGGGAATGTAAGGCAGATATCCGAAACATCTTCAAAGGACTTAAGCTTATCGGTTGAAATTCTTATACCCGTAAAGTCATCGGTTATGATATTATCAAGGGAATTATCGTAAATAAGCATCATTGCTCCCGAATCCTTAACCATAAGATTAAGCCTTTCGGGCGGATAGGTCGGGTCAAGCGGGAGATATGCTCCGCCTGCCTTTAAAATGCCCATAGAAGCAATAAGCATATATTCGTTTCTCGGTATCAATACACCTACAACCTTTTCTTTGCCAACACCGCTCTTTTTTAAATTTTTTGCAATTATATCGGTTAGAACATCAACCTCTTTGTATGTGAATTTCTTATCTTTATAAACGAGACAGATGTTATCGGGAGTTTTTTTCGCCTGCTCGCAAAACAGCTCAACAACCGTTTTTTCGGTATCATAGCTGCTTTCGGTTTTATTAAATATGTTTAGTATTTTTTCGGCATCGGAGTTTGCAAGACGCACATCGTTTAAGGTTTCTGCCGTCAGCATACCTCTTATTATACCCAAATACATATTTGCAAAGCTTTCAACAAGTGATTTTGTATAAAGTGATTTGTTGTAATGTACAGTAAGCTCATATCCGCTGACGGTTTTTATAAGCATAAAATCAAGGTCAGACTGACCTTCTCCCGTTTCCAAAAGCTCAACCGAAATTCTGCCTTTTCCAAGCTCTGCGCCGCCGAAAAGCTCAGACTGATAAACAAATACAACATCGGTATTTGCACCGTATTTTGCGGCAAGCTCGCCAAACGAAACAACATCGTTTGCCATCGTTTTGTAAAAATCCTCGCTGACAAATTTTAAATATTCGGTAACGGATTTGTTCTCGGAAAAATCATAATAAAGCGGCAATGTTTTTACAAACATTCCAACCGATTCCGAAAGACCGCTTTCGTGTCTGCCGCTGTTTACGCTGCAAAATGCGCTGTCGGACGTACCGTTAAACTTTGAAAGTGCATAGGCAAAAGCCCCTAAAAACAGAGTGTTTTCGGAAATTTTATTTTCTCTTGTAAATTTTTCGGTTTCAGCAACGGAAAATTTACTGTCGGCGCTTAAAATTATTCTGTCCGTTCCGTTTTGGACATTTTCTTCGCATACATCTGCTATGGGCTTTGAATCAAAATCAACACCGCCGAGCTTTTTATCAAAGAACTCCGCCGAGGATTTATATTTTTGAGTTTCTTTTATGCCTTCTTCATATCTTGAAACATCGAAGATATTAAGCTTTTCGGGTAAAATATCCTTCCCGTCATAAAGCTTTGCTATTTCGTTTATAAGCGCATTTACCGAGGTGCCGTCAAAAACAATGTGGTGAACATCAAATAAAAGTACGGTTTCTTGTTTGTCCGAGCAGATTTCAAAGCGGTAGAGAGGACCGTTTTCAAGGTCAAACGGTTTCACAAAAGCTTTTGCCTCGGCATCAATGCTTTCGGCGGATTTAATCTGAACATCAATGCTTTCTTCGGTTAAAATCATTGAGGGTACGCCGTTTGGTGTACCTACTTTTATATTAAGCGCTTTATGGTTTGCAACAGCTTTTTTTACGCATTCCGCCAAACGGTTTATATCTACGCCGTATGGCAAACGGCAAAGAACCGGTATATTATACATAACCGATTGCGGATTTTCGGCACACTCAAGGTAAACACCTCTTTGCGACTCGGTAAGCGGACAAATATCGGGGAGATTTTCTATATGCGTTAATTCTTCTGCCTTGCTTTCTTTTAAAAGCTCGGCTATTTTTTCGGGAGTTTTTCCGCTTAAAACAGTATCGGGATTAAGACCGTTTATATCAGCTTCGGCAATAAGATTTAACACCTTTATGGAATCTCCGCCCAATGCAAAGAAATCGTCTTTTATTCCTGTTGTTCCGCAGGAAAGTACCTTTTCATAAGCCGAACATAACACTTTTTGCATTTCGGTTTTGGGTGCAACATATTCTGCTTTGTAATTTTCGGTATCGGGGGCAGGAAGTGCCTTGCGGTCGAGCTTGCCGTTTAAGTTTTTGGGCATTTCGTCAAGTCTCACAAAGAATCTTGGAATCATATATGGCGCAAGCTTTAACCTTAATCGCCGTCTTATTTCGGATTCACGCAAGGGGGATTTAAGCACAAAGTATGCTGCGATATAGGCTTGACCGTCTGAATCTGTAAATGCCTTAACAACCGAAAGCTCGATTTCCTCCATAACGTTTAATAAAACTTCGATTTCGCTTGTTTCAACACGCTGACCGTTTACCTTAACCATCCAGTCATTTCGGTTTATATATACAATATCGCCGTTTTGGTCATATTTGGCGATGTCGCCCGTATGAATTACCGTTTCTCCGTTTGCTGTTTTTACCATAACGGCGCCTGATTTAACATCGTCTTTAAAGTATTTTACGTCAAATTCACCCTGAACGCAGATTTCACCCTCGCCGTCTTTGATTTCTTCACCGTTTTCATCGCAGATATATACACGAATATTTCCAAAGCTTTTACCGATAGGAGTGTTATCGTATAGCTTATCTATATTTTTCAGTAAAACTATTCCGAGAAGCTCGCTCATACCGTAGCAATTATAAATTTCAAATTCATCTGAATATGTACGGCTTATGCGCTCGCCGCCCGATAACATTCTTTTAAGCGTGGTAAAATGCTTGCCCGTATTTGTTATAACCCTGAGCATGGACGGGGATAGCCATGAAACGGTAATTCCGTTATTATTAAAGTATTCGCAAATGTCGTCTACGGATTTTCTTGTCGTTTCCGAAAGAATATGGACTGTTCCGCCCATATAGAGCACCATATAGTATTCAAAAAGGTGCGTGGCAAAGGAGAGGAGTCCTGCCGAGCCGAAAACAAGCGGTTCTACACCCATAACAAGAGTTCGGTTGCGTTTTACCGAACGGAAAATATCGGCACAGCTGTATAAAATGCCTTTGGGAGTACCCGTTGACCCTGATGTATAAAGCATAACGGCAGGCTTTTCGCCGCTTTCGGGCGCTTCAAACGGCTCAAAGCTTTCAATATCGGCAAAAAACGATTCGGTTATTATAAGCTTTGATTCGCAATTTTGTCTTATATATTCTATCCTTTCGCTTGGATAATCGGGAACGGTGGGAACTACGGCACATCCTGCCTTTAAAATGCCTAAATATGCGGCAATATACTCCATTCGTCGCCCCATATTTATGAGTATGAAATCTCCGCTTTTAAAGCCGGAGCTTTTAAGCTTTCCGGCAACTCTTCCGCTTAAAATATCAAGCTGATTATAGGTTGTAAAACGAGTGCCTTCAAAATCGGCAAGCGCAATTTTTTCTCCGTTTTTCAAAACAGATTCTTTAAAAAGCTCAATGTAATTCATAAAAACATCCCTTTATAAAAATAAAACAAACTACTACATTTTAATTCTACCACAGCACATATATAAAATCAACAATTCAAAAATACAGCGGTGTGAATTCTTATTTACTTCATGTAAAACATATTTTTAATTTTCGCCTCATAAATTAAGGCAGAGGTGATGTGAATTGCATAAGAAGTATAGGAAAAGCAAAAATTTTGTAAAAGATACCGTAATTAAATTTGCTCCCATGCTTGCGGCGCTTTTTGTTGCTCTGCTTTCGTATTTTTGTGAGACTCCGCTCGGCGGAGGTATGGTCGAAGCAAGCGCAGGGGCGGATTTGTTCCCAACGGTTATAGTGGATGCGGGTCACGGCGGGTTAACTAATACTATAGATTAGGTCCAAAACTGCCGTGAAAATTCAATATTAAACACCCCGAAAACCCGTTGTTTAAGCGGGTTTTCGCCATTTTACGTCAATATTCGAATTCAAAGCTTGCCTTATCGGTTGTGAACTCACATAACACTTTATTTTTATGACAAAATCGATAATATGCTTCGCAAGATGCACTTTCGTGTATGGTTCTGCACATATCACCGTTTGTCGGTGCCCAACGGTTGAGCGTTCTTTTTAAGCAGTTTGGCAGTCAACTCAAAGTTTCCTTGCTTTACCGTAACAGTGTTTTTGTCAACTTGTTTTATTCTTGCACCAAGATAGGTTGCGATTCTATATTCCTTTCCGTTAAGCAGAATGACACCGATAATACCTGTAAAATGAATTCCAAAAAAGGGTATGTCAGCTACAGAAAGCATTAAAGAATTATTTTCAAAACAGCACTGCGTCCAAATATACTTTATTGGGAAAGAACGTCCGCAATCGCCCTCAATATATCCTATGCCATTTTCAAATTTATAAAGTTGATCGTTTACCCTAATTTCACCGTTTATTTTATGACATATACTGTAAACACTGTGTCTGCACTGCATAAACGGAACATATTTAAACGGTCCCATAATATCATAACGAATAGGCGAAAGACCTTCAAAACAAAGCTTACCCTCAAGCGTTAAGCCATTATCTTTATAATCGAGAATTATTCCTTCGTGAGAGAATACGCAATTATCTATTTTTACATATAAAGGTTTTTCACTATGTTCTAATTTGTCAAAGTGTATGTTAATAGCTTTATTATAGGTTATTATCTGTAAAGAAGCAGATTTTTTACCGTTGCTGTAATGATACGCAGGTATAAATGCAATTGTTTTGTCCTTTGTACTGCATTTAAAGTACCAACCTTTAAAATATCCTATATTAACCAACCTTGCTTTCGTAATAAAATAGCTATAATTATAGAATATCTTGATGTTATGCAGATATACAGTTATGGTGTTTTATAATTTATTGCGATAGTTATATTTATTCAAAACTTGCTTTTTGCGTTTTGTGGTAACTTCTGTATAAATCTCAGTAGTTGAAACACTACTATGACCTAAAATTTCTTGAACAGAACGTAAGTCGGCACCATTTGCAAGCAGATTTGTAGCAAATGTATGTCTGAGATAGTGCGGAGTAGAATTAATATTAATTCCGGACTGTATTTTTAATGAGTTGTAAATATATTCTATACCGTGAATGCTTATTGGTTCGCCGTAACGGTTCACAAATAACATATCTGTATTCGTAGGACGTATTTTTCTCATCTTTATCCATAGCGTTATATTAGTCCAAGTTTCAGGACAAGAAATATATATTAGTCGTTGTTTTCGTCCTTTACCATGAATTAAAATGATGCGTTCGGAATTTATGATATCGTTGATAGATATATTTGCAGCCTCAGCTATACGTATACCTGTACTTATTAAAACATCTATTAAAGCTAAATTGCGAGATGTTTTCCACTTCTCAAAGTCACTAGATGCATTAATGGATTGATCAGTGACGTATGATAACAACTTAGAAGTTTCTTTAATTGCAAGTGTTTTTGGAAGCCTTTTCTCTTTTTTGAATTTGAAATGATGTGATAAGAAAAAGTTGTTTTCTATGTAGTTTTTAGAATGCAAATATTCAAAAAACATCTTAAGCACAATCAGTTTTCTGTTTATAGTTGTATCTTTTAGCCTGCGAGTGATTGTAAGTTCTTGAATATACTGTAGAATAGTTTGGTTGTTCAATTCATGATTATTAACGAATGAATTAAAATCATTTAAATCAGATGTATAAGCCACTATGGTTTTTTCTGATAAGTTCTTTGTTGACTGTACTAATTTAATAAATTCGGGGATAATTAAATTTAAATCTTTCATATTGCACCTCATATTTCGATAATATATTGAATATTTTACCAAAATACGATATAATTGTCTCGAAAAGAACTTACAATAACTATAAATTATTGTGAGGTTAAGTAAGATGGTAAACGAAAACAAAATTCAGCAAGGATGGTATTTAATATGAAAAAACCCAATTCAAAAAGGCAACTGGTTTTACTGCTCTTCAACTCAATATTATCAATAATTGTGTTTGTAATAACATATTTTTTAGATCCCTTAAAATATACATCTCAGTCAACTTTGGCCGCAATCCCTGCCTTTCTTCTTTCAATTATTGTTCTTATAATCGGACAAAACATATCTACTCATAATGAAGTTGAAAAAGTTTCAGAGGATTCCGAACTGATATGTGAAACAGTAAAAAATTACTTACATGTAACAAAAATGGGGACACCCAAAAGTGCATGGGAATACATAATAAATAGGTTGCCTGTTTTGGAATATGTTCAAAACACTTCGTTTAATTTTGAAGATGAAACCGAACAAACCAATGAACGGCTATATGATGGTAATAGTTATCAACAATCTTATAGTAAGATAGCCAAATATGTTAATCAAGGGTTAATTTGGAAAGATATAGGTGATTCTTCAGCTTTAGAGAGGTTTAAGAAAATTGATGAACTTATCATTGAAAAAAGCAAAGGGCGGTATCAATACAAACTTATAACTCAATCCGAGCCACAAATTGGATTCATCATATTAACATATAAAGATGGAACTACTGAAGCATTGTTTAATTGGGATTTTAGAGATATACCTCAAGATCCTGTGGTGCTTTTATCAAGAGATCAAGAAATTTTAAATATGTTTGCTGCACAGTATAAAGGTCTTTGGAGAATAGCTGTTGATGATTATGATAGTAAAGCGATTAAATCTACTTCATAAAAATACTTATTGTTTAACTGTGGATCTAAAGACATCCATTCTTTGAGACGTTCAGCAGAAACCTCCGATAAGTGTTGACAAGTCCACTCTAATGTTTGATTATAATATGGCAAGAATTCAGAATCAAAAGGACTTGTCCTTTCAAACAGTTCAAAACTATATTCTATATTATCGTATGATGAATTACGAAGAACGGAAAAAGCTCGATCCAAATCATAATGATAAAACTTTTTACTATTTTCAGTTGCTATACGTAAATCAACTTCCATCTTCTGTCTTGTAGCTGTGTTCATCGGTCCAAATCTAATAGATGCACCATCATACTGTCTAACTGCCAATATACCACGCGGTATTCTATTTGCTAAAATGTTGATAAATTTTCCTAAATCTTGAATATATGAAAATATATTAAAAGCCAATGTAAGATCGCTTGAAGGTATACTTAATGCCTCGCTTTCGATATCTAACTGAATAAAAGAGGTTTTTCTGTTCCAATTTTTGCTTCTATCTTTAGCAATCTTCAAAATATCGTTGTCACTATCAATTCCAATAAACTCACAGTCGTTCGGTAGTAGTTTGTCTAATAATTCAAGCCAAAGACCTGAAGCACAGCCTAAATCAACTATTCTTTTGGGATGTAAATCAGCAAGCTTTTGGGCAAACGCGGTTCTTTCGGGCAATTTCGCACGGTGATGATTTTCCAACCAAAGTGCATCAGCCAATGGTTTCCCTGATGCATTCTCTTGAGTTTTCATAAAGACAGACTCCTTTCTCACAATAATTTATAGTTATTGTGAGATTGTTTAAACTGTTTGATATTAAGAAGCCCGCCTAATCAGCGGGTTTTATGCATTTTTAGAGTTGATATAATATAAATTCTTTATTTTGGATTTATCATAATTAATAATAGGAGTTCTTATAAATGGATAAGGTCATAAAACGAAAACAAGATTTATTTAACTTATGTAATGGTATGGATGAACTTGATATACATATAAAAGAGAAGTGCTTGTCTTTTTCTAAAGCTATGCTTTCAATTGAAGGAATGGAGGTTAGTGATGAGGTTGCACTTGATCTTAAAGAATGGAAAGAAGGTAAAGTAACATATTTATCAATATTTGAATCAACACTTCAAAGATACGGGTTTAACACATAATTAAATGCTTAACAGTTGAATTTTAAAATCATATGTTGTATAATGTATTAAATACTAAAAAGGAAAGGAGAAAGAGTTTATGAAGGATTTTGAGATTTTAAGCCGTGATACAGTTGTAGCTGTTTGGAAAGATAACGAGCTTAAAGTTTTGAACAACGATTTATTGCCGTTATATTTAAAGCGTGTAAGCGATGCTAAATCTTGGCTTGAAACAAGAGCTATCGATTCACACAGAGCAAATTCCCGTCTGCTTAAAAAGGCATTAAGGCTTGCTGAGAAAGACGATGTTTCAACAGTTCTTCACGTTAATGCTGCAACCATTACTGACACCTATTGGGTTAGGGCTATCGGCAGTGATTTGAAATATGAAGATGTACGCTTTAATAAAGACTATTTCTCTAATCTGGCTTTACAAGGACTTTATTCAAGCTTTAACTCTGCCGCAAAGCGTAAAGATACTAAAACTCCCGAGCTTACCAATATCGGTAGCTTTGAAAAGTGTTGGAAGCTCAAAGACGGAAAATGGTGGATTTATAAGTCGGCCAACCAAAAAGAGCAGTTCTCAGAGCTTTTCGTATATGAGTTGGGTAAGGCTCTCCAGATGAATATGGCTCATTACGAAAAAGGCGATAAATGCGTTAAATCGCTTGATTTTACCGATTCGGCAAGGGTCATATTTGAACCGGCTTCATCCTTTATGGGTGATGAGGAAGATTACATTAAAGTAGTTGAAAAATTAGAGGAACTTTGCCCCAAAGCAATTCCTGATTATATTAAGATGATTTTTCTTGATACTATAACCGCCAACCCCGACAGACATACAGGAAACTTCGGTTTAATGCGTGATGTAAAAAGCGGTGAGCTTTTAGGACTTGCACCTAACTTCGATAACAATATGGCACTTATCGCACGTGGATATCCCACAAGCAAATCCGCAAACGACCTATTAATCACTCTCTTCAATGAACTAATGGGAAAATATCCCGAATATAAGGAATACTTGCCAAAAGTCACAGAGCAGATGATTAAGAAAGTTATCAGCAAACTTAATATGAAGGTTAAATCCCAGGTAATTGTTGATTTTGTAATTAAACGTTATCAAACAATTAAATAGTTGTAAAAAACAATGAAATCCCATATAGCAGAATAAACTTGCTATATGGGATTTTGGCTTTATTGAAACAGGTATCCAATGCACATAAAATGATATCACTAAATAAGTTAAATGTTAAATATAAATAATAGATATTCAATTTTCACTGAATAAATAAGCAATTAGTTCAATGCGATTTTTCCACTTTTCTTTATTATTAGCGCACAGCTCATCATATAATTCGTTTACGGTATCGATCAATTCAAAATCATACGCATTATCATAAATCAGATTTGAAATATATTGCTCTATTAGTTGTGTATCAAAGTTCAGAACCTTTTCATCGGCAAGTTTATATTTGGGATACTTTTTACCTCTCTTTAATATCCAATACAACAACTCCTTTTTTGCTTGGTGTTGCTTTTTAAGCTCCTGATATAAATTAACCGTTGTATCATTATGGTGATATACAAGTGTAGCTGCAGAATTATATTCTAACTCATAAGCAAATATATTTAAATCGTTGCATAGAGTGCAAACGACTTGGTAATAAGCATTTGATAGATATCCTAAATATTCGCCAAAGGTTTTTTTAATTTTATTACCTAGATCGTTACACTTCTGGTCGGATAATTTTAGTAATAGTTTATATTCAGGGGTAGTTGTAAACTCACATCCGTTATCTGAATAACGAACATATCGTAGATCGTTATAAAACTCCATAAGAATATTAATTAGTTTTTCGTATTTGGGCTTTATTGATAGAT
>JAZLFV010000007.1:0-4585 GCA_045615965.1 Acutalibacteraceae bacterium | reverse complement strand
AGGTATAACGGGTAAGGATTTAATGGAGCTTGCACCGGGTAAAAAAATTACGGTGGGTGAAGCCTGCGATTATTTATCAAAGGTAGGGCTTTGCGCACGGGATTATGTAAACCGTGAGGTAAACGCCTCTTTATCGGGCGGCGAGCTTAAAAGAATCGAAATAGCAACCGTTCTTGCCCGTTCAACCGAAGTATCGCTATTTGACGAGCCGGAGGCGGGTATAGACCTTTGGAGCTTCGGAAACCTTATAAATGTATTTGAAAAGATGCACGAAACATCAGGCGGCTCAATAATAATTATTTCTCATCAGGAAAGAATCTTGAATATAGCCGATAAGGTTGCCGTTATTGCAGGCGGTCTTTTAAAAGCATACGGCGCAAAAAGCGATATTCTGCCGGAGCTTTTGGGTACAAGCTCGGCTTGTAGTGTGCTTACAAGCAATTTGGAGGAGAAATAATGATTAACGAAACAGATAAAGAACTCCTCAAAATTATTGCCGATATGGACGGGATTCCAAGCGGTGCTTATAATATCCGTGCCAACGGTGCGCTTGAGGATAGAAGGTCAACCCCAAATATAGAAATAAAAAACAAAGCGGACAAGCCCGGAATTGACATTATTGTCAGAGCAGACACAAAGGGTGAAACGGTGCATATTCCCGTAATCATAGATAAAACGGGATTTTCCGATTTGGTTTATAATGACTTTATTATAGGCGAAAATGCCGATGTTACCATTATGGCGGGTTGCGGTATTCATAACTGCGGTGACGGTGAATCACGCCATGACGGAATACACACCTTTTTTGTAGGCAAAAATGCAAAGGTCAGGTATATTGAGCGCCACTACGGTGAGGGTGACGGTATAGGAGAAAATGTTATGAATCCCACAACCGTTATCAATATAGCAGAGGGCGGATATCTTGAAATGGAAACAACCCAGATAAAGGGCATTGATTCCACCCACAGAATTACAAAGGGTGCGCTTGCGGACAGCGCAACGCTTGTGATAAAAGAAAAAATAATGACACACGGCAAGCAGAGGGCAACCACGGATTTTACGGTTGATTTAAACGGCGAAAAATCCGGCGCAAATGTTATTTCACGCTCGGTTGCAAAGGATAATTCATTCCAAAGCTTTAAATCGAATATAAACGGAAATAATCTTTGCAACGGTCATACCGAATGCGATGCGATTATAATGGATAACGCAAAGGTTGAGGCAATTCCCGAAATTTGTGCTAATCATATTGATGCTTCGCTTATTCACGAAGCGGCAATAGGAAAAATCGCCGGTGAACAGCTTATAAAGCTTATGACATTAGGTCTTACCGAGCAGCAAGCCGAACAGGAGATTGTAAACGGATTTTTAAAATAAAGGAAGTGCTTTTTTGGATAATATAAGCATATCCGCATCAATAGTTACCTATAATGACGGCGAAACGGCGCTTAAAGCCGTGCAAAGTCTTTTGGAATACACAAAAAGATATCCGCTCAAGGTTTATGTTTTTGATAATGCTTCAACAGACGGTACTGCTTCGGCTTTAAAGGAAATAAACGCTCCAAATGTTTTGATTACAGAAAACAAAAAGAATATCGGTTTCGGTGCGGCACATAATCTTTGTTTAAAGGAAGATACGGGAAAATATCATTTTGTTATCAATCCGGATATAACGGTTAATTCGGATGTTCTTTCGGATATGGTTGATTTTTTAGAGCAAAACAGAGATACTGTTATGTGTATGCCTAAAATACTTAATCTTGACTCAACGGAACAAAAGCTCCCGAAAGAAAAGCCGACATTTAAACGGCTGTTTTTCGGCAGACTTTCAAAGAAAATAAGAAACGAATATGTTTGGGCGGAAAAAGATATAACCAAGCCTTGTGATGTCGATTTTTGCACGGGGTGCTTTTTTGCAATCCGAACCGAAATTTTTAAAGAGCTAAACGGCTTTGACGAACGGTTTTTTATGTATCTTGAGGATGCCGATTTAACGCTTCGTGCCAAGAAAAAAGGCAGAGTGCTTATGCTTCCGGAGTTTTCTGTTACACATAAATGGGAAAGAACAAGCGCCAAAAGCTTAAAATACTTACTTATACACATATCATCGTGCTTTAAATTTCTGCTTAAAAGGAGATAAAGATTTATGAAAATAATGATAACCGGATGTCACGGTCAGCTTGGAAACGAACTGCAAACGATATTAAAATCCGGCAGAAGCGAAATAGGCAAGATTTCAGAGCTTTATAATGATGCCGAGGTTTTGCCGGTTGATATTGATACACTTGATATCACGGATTTTAAAAAGCTTGAAGAATTTATTTGCCGAAACAAGCCGGATATTATTATAAACTGTGCGGCTATGACTAATGTTGACGGCTGTGAAAGTATGCAGGATGTAGCCTTTAAGGTAAATGCACTTGGTGTTAAGAATTTAAGCGTTTGCGCTAAAGAGATTGGCGCAAAGTTAGTTCACGTTTCAACAGATTATGTTTTCGCAGGTGACGGAAACAAGCCGTATATAGAATGGGATACAATAAATCCGCAAAGTGTTTACGGCGCTTCAAAGGCATTAGGCGAAAAATATGCTCTCTCGTTTAACGATAAAACCTTTATCGTGCGAACATCTTGGCTATACGGATATATCGGTAAGAATTTTGTTAAAACCGTAAGGCGTGTTATAAAAGCAAACGGAGGCATTACCGTTGTAAATGACCAAAGAGGTAATCCCACCAATGCAAACGATTTGGCACACCATTTATTGAAGCTTGCCATAACTAAAGAATACGGTATTTATCATTGTACAGGCGAGGGCGAATGCTCCTGGTATGATTTTGCAGTTAAAATTGCAGAGCTTTCGGGATTCGGAAATGTGGTTTTACCCTGTACAACCGAAGAATACAACGCTAAATACAATGTCCCTACAAAGAGACCTTCTTATTCGTCTCTTGAAAATTTAGGCTTAAAGTGCACAGTCGGCAATGAAATGCGTGACTGGGAAACGGCACTTAAAGAATATATAAGCAAAGTGGAGGATTAAATTTATGAAAACTTATCTTGTAACTGGCGGCGCCGGATTTATCGGCTCAAACTTTGTAATTTATATGCTTAACAAATACGATGATGTTAAGATAATAAATGTTGATAAATTAACCTATGCCGGAAATCTTGAAAACTTAAAAAGTGTTGAGAATAATCCGAATTATTCTTTTGTTCAGGCTGATATCTGCGATAGAGAGGCTATATCAAAGATTTTTGCCGAAAACGATGTTGATTATGTTGTAAATTTTGCGGCAGAAAGCCATGTAGACAGAAGTATAACAAACCCCGAAATTTTTGTTAAAACAAATGTTGAGGGAACGGTTAATATGCTTCAATGCGCCAAGGTGGCGTGGTCGATAGGCGATGACCAATACAAAGAGGGCGTAAAATACCTTCAGGTTTCAACCGATGAGGTTTACGGAACTTTAGGTGCAACGGGTTACTTTACGGAAACCACTCCGCTTGACCCACATTCACCCTATTCTTCTTCAAAAGCATCTGCCGACCTTTTTGTAAAAGCATTCGGCGATACTTATAAATTCCCGATTAACATTACCCGTTGCTCAAATAACTACGGTCCGTTCCAATTCCCCGAAAAGCTTATTCCGCTCATTATGAATAACACATTAAAGCATAAGGATTTGCCCGTTTACGGTGACGGTATGCAGATTCGTGACTGGCTTTATGTTGAAGACCATTGCAAAGCTATTGATATGGTTATCCGTGACGGTAAGTTAGGTGAGGTTTACAATGTAGGCGGACATAACGAAAAGCCGAATATATTTATTGTTAAATCAATCATTGAATACATTAAGGAAAATGTTGATGAAACTGTCGGCGAGCATATGATTAAGCATGTAACCGACCGTAAAGGCCATGACCGCAGATACGGTATCGACCCACAAAAGATTAAGGATGCACTCGGTTGGTATCCCGAAACCTGCTTTGAGGTCGGTATTAAGAAAACAATGAAGTGGTATCTTGATAATCAGGATTGGGTACAAAATGTTGTAAGCGGTGATTATCAGAATTATTATGATAAGATGTACGGCGGAAAGAAGGAGCTTTAATTGGGTAAGTTTAACTTTATTAAAACCTCAATAGACGGCGTTATTATCATTGAGCCGACTGCATTTGGCGATAACCGTGGCTATTTTATGGAAACATATCAAAAGGAAGATTTTATAAAGGGCGGAATTACGGTTGATTTTGTTCAGGATAATCAGTCTATGTCCACAAAGGGCGTTCTTCGAGGACTTCATTTTCAAAAGCAATACAGCCAGTCAAAGCTTGTTCGCTGTATAAAGGGTGAAGTTTTCGATGTTGCAGTAGACCTTCGTGAGGGCTCACCTACATTCGGTAAGTGGGAGGGCGTTATCCTTTCTGCCGAAAACAAGCGTCAGTTCTTTATTCCTAAAAATTTCGCTCACGGATTTTTGGTTTTATCCGATGAAGCAGAGTTTGTTTATAAGGTTGATGATTTTTATCACCCGAACGATGAGGGCGGACTAATGTGGAACGACCCCGATATAGGAATCAAATG
>JAZLFV010000006.1:0-8152 GCA_045615965.1 Acutalibacteraceae bacterium | reverse complement strand
GGTAAACATAGGCTCAACAAAATCCGGCATTAATATGGATGCCGTTAAGCTTATGGGTGAAGTTGTAAAGCAATCGCGAGTGCTTACAAAGAAAGACAACTACATAGGTCCTGCAAAATTGGTGGGTCTCTGTAATGCGCCGGAGGATAATCCGTTTATGGCAGGCGCCTTTCACGGTGTTGGCGAGCCGGACTGTGTTATTCACGTAGGTGTTTCGGGCCCCGGTGTTGTTCAGGCGGCAATAAAAAAATGCCCTGACGGGGATATGGGAGAAATAGCCGAAATTATAAAGCGTACCGCATTTAAGATCACCCGTATGGGTAAGCTTGTGGGCAATGTTGCTTCAAAGCGGTTAGGTGTTCCGTTCGGTATAGTTGATTTATCCTTGGCACCGACACCTGCAGTAGGCGATTCTGTAGCAAGAATACTTGAGGGAATGGGCTTAGAGCAATGCGGTATCCACGGCACCACCGCCGCACTTGCAATGCTTAACGATGCCGTTAAAAAGGGCGGACTTATGGCTTCATCCTCGGTCGGCGGTCTTTCGGGCGCTTTCATCCCCGTTTCGGAGGATGCCGGTATGATAGAAGCTGCAAGAGAGGGTACACTTACCATTCAAAAGTTAGAGGCTATGACGGCAGTTTGCTCGGTTGGTCTTGATATGATAGTTTTGCCGGGCGAAACACCGAGCGAAACAATATCGGCAATAATTGCGGACGAAGCGGCAATAGGTATGGTAAACAGTAAGACCACCGCCGTAAGAGTTATTCCGGCAATCGGAAAAAATGTCGGCGATGAGCTTTTGTTCGGCGGACTTTTAGGTTCGGGACCTGTTATGGATATAAATTTAAGCAAAAGTCCTAAAAGGTTTATAGATAGGGGCGGAAGAATACCCGCACCTATGCAGAGCCTTAAAAACTAACGGTATGTTAGCGGTAAAAGGGCTTAAAAAGGGTGATATCGCCGTTATTGCCGTAGCTCTTGTTTTACTGATATTGAGCATCGGGTTAACCTTTCTTATAAGAAAAGACGGAAAAACCGTTAGGGTATACGAAGATAACAAGCTTAAATACGAGGGAAGCCTCTTAATCGATAAAACGGTTGAGCTTTCGCACAATACCGTAAAAATCAAAGACGGAAAGGCGTATATGGAAAGCTCAAGCTGTAAAAATAAAATCTGTATAAATACGGGTAAAATATCAAATTCGGGGGAGAGTGTGGTATGTCTGCCCAACAAAGTGATAATAGAGATAGAATAAAAAAGCTTTGTATTTATGCGATTTTAACCGCTGTTTGCCTGATATTCGGATTTATTGAAAGTCTTATTCCCACGGTGCTTATAGCTCCGGGTATAAAATTAGGGCTTTCAAATGCGGTGGCGCTTTTGCTTTTAAGCTTTAAAGATATAAAGGGCGCATTTCTTGTGAATATTGCAAGAATTTCCCTTTCGGCGTTGCTTTTCGGCTCTCTTTTTTCCTTTTTGTTCTCCGCTTCGGCAGGTGTTTTATCGCTTGCGGTTTCGGCAGTTCTCGGCAAAAGCAAATCGGTAAGTATAATAGGCGTAAGTATTGCAGGCGGAGTAACGCATAACATTGTTCAAACATTTGTAGCTTTTTTATTACTTAAAAAAGGTGTTTTATTTTATTTGCCCGTTTTGATAACGGCAGGAATCATAAGCGGTGCGGCTATCGGAATAATAGCTATGATAATTTCGGAAAAATCCCGATTTAATTTCGGGGAGAAACCGTTTTAATAACCTATAGGTTGGGAGTTTTAAAAATATGTGTGGCTTTGTAGGCTTTACAAACAACATAAACGATAACGGAACAGTTCTTGAAAAAATGATGGACCGTATTGTTCACAGGGGTCCCGATTCTTCGGGAAAATTTGTTGATGACAATATGGCCTTGGGATTCAGAAGACTGAGTATCATTGATTTGGAAGACGGCTCTCAGCCGATGTTTAACGAAGATAAATCCTTGGTGCTTGTCTTTAACGGTGAGATTTATAATCATTTGGAGCTCAGAGAGGAGCTTTCCGGAAAAGGTCATATTTTTGTTAACAAATCGGATAGCGAGGTTATTCTCCACGGTTTTGAAGAATGGGGAGAAGATGTTGTAAACAAGCTTCGTGGAATGTTTGCGTTTGTTATTTTTAACCGTGTTGAAAAAACACTTTTCGGCGCACGGGATATGTTCGGAATCAAGCCGTTTTATTATACGGTAATGAACGGCAGCTTTATTTTCGGCTCGGAAATAAAGGCATTTCTTGAGCATCCCGAATTTAAAAAAGAGCTTAACGAGGATGCGCTTGGTCATTATCTTTCTTTTCAGTATTCGCCTACAGAGGAAACTTTCTTTAAAAATGTTTATAAGCTTCCGCCTGCACACAGCTTTTATTTTAAAGACGGCAGAATGTCTAAAAAGCGTTACTTTAAGCCGGAATTTAAGGAAGAGCCGGGTGTGCTTGATTATTATGCGGATAAGGTAGACGAAGCGGTAAGAGAATCGGTAAAGGCGCATAAGATAGCCGATGTTGAGGTAGGCTCTTTCCTTTCAAGCGGTATAGATTCAAGTTATATTGCCGAAGCTGCAAATGTTGATAAAACCTTTACGGTCGGTTTTGAAAGTAAAGACGGCGACCGCTATAATGAAATCCATTATGCCGAGAATTTTGCGAAAACAATCGGCGTAAAGCATATCTCAAAGGTAATAACTCCTGCTGAATATTGGGAAACCTTCCCTAAAATTCAGTATCATATGGACGAGCCGCTTGCTGACCCTGCCGCAATCGCACTTTATTTTGTAAGCAAGCTTGCAAGCGAACATGTTAAGGTTGTAATGTCGGGCGAGGGAGCGGACGAGCTTTTCGGCGGTTACAGAATTTACGAAGAGCCGATAACGCTTACGGCTTACGATAAGCTTCCGTTTGCAATAAGAAGAGCCGTTTCAAAGGTTTGTGAGCATCTGCCTCAGAAGCACGGCATAAATTACCTTGTAAGGCGTGGCAAAACAATAGAGGAAAGATTTATCGGTAATGCAAATATCTTTTCCAAAAAAGAAAGGGATAAGATTTTAAAGAGTGAAATATCCAAAAACGCTTCCGCTCCGAAAATTCTTTGCGATAAATTTTATAAAGAGGTTGCCGATAAAGACGATATAACCAAGATGCAGTATCTTGATATAAATATGTGGCTTATGGGTGATATACTTCTTAAAGCGGATAAAACAAGTATGGCAAATTCGTTGGAGCTTCGGGTTCCGTTCCTTGATAAAAAGGTTATGGCATTGGCACAGACTATTCCGCTTAATTGCAGAGTAAACACCAAAACCACCAAGCTTGCATTACGAAAAGCGGCAGAAAAAACCCTGCCCAAGCTTACAGCAACAAAGGATAAATTAGGCTTCCCCGTGCCTATCCGTGAATGGCTTAAAGAGGATGGATATTATAATACAGTTAAGGAAGCATTCAAGGGTGAAATTGCAGAAAAGTATTTTAATACCGAGCTTTTAACAAATATGCTTGATACCCATAAAGCAGGTAAAGAGGACTTAAGCCGTAAAATTTGGACAGTTTATACATTTCTTGTTTGGTATAATGAATTTTTCGTAAAGGAAAATTGACAAAAAATTAAAAAAGTTTTATACTCTATGTGTGTATGTATTTTCCGAAAGAAAGGGAATTTTGATATGAAAATTATTTATAAAGACGGTACTGTGGCTGAATGCCCTGCCGAGGAGGAGTTAGAGGTTATCCGCCATACAGCATCGCATATTATGGCGCAGGCTGTAAAGCGCCTTTATCCCCATGCTGATTTCGGTTACGGCCCTGCAACAGAAAAGGGATTTTATTATGATGTGGATTTGGGCGATACCAAGCTTACAGATGAAGATTTATTGAAGATTGAAGACGAAATGAAGAAGATTGTTAAAGAGAATCTTCCGATTAAGCCTTTTATTCTTGAAAGAGAAGAAGCCATAAAGCTTATGACCGAAAGAAATGCAAAATATAAGGTTGAGCATATCGGTGATTTGCCCGAAGATGCTGAGATAAGCTTTTATCAGCAGGGCGAATATATAGATATGTGCACAGGCCCTCATCTTTGCTATACAAAGGCTTTAAAAGCATTCAAAATCACCCAGCAGTCGGGCGCATATTGGAAAAACGATAAAGATAATAAGATGCTCACCCGTATCAACGGCATTGCATTCAGAACGGGAGAGGAGCTTGACGAATATGTTAAGCTTATGGAGGAAGCCGAGCGCCGTGACCACCGCAAGATAGGCAAGGAAATGGAGTTGTTTATGCTTTGCGATGAAGGTCCGGGATTCCCGTTCTTTTTGCCGAACGGTATGCTTCTTAAAAATGCTCTTATCGATTATTGGAGAGATATTCATACAAAAGCCGGCTATGTAGAGGTTTCAACTCCGCTTATTATGAATAGGCGTCTTTGGGAAACAAGCGGCCATTGGGACCACTATAAAGACAATATGTATGCTACCAAAATAGATGATGAAGATTACTGTATTAAGCCTATGAACTGCCCCGGCGGAGTTATGGTATACCGCTCAAAGCCGCATAGCTACAGAGAATTGCCGCTTCGTGTAGGCGAATTGGGTCTTGTTCATCGCCACGAATTAAAGGGTGCGCTTCACGGCTTGTTCCGTGTTCGTTGCTTTACGCAGGACGATGCACATATCTTTATGACTAAAGAGCAGATAACAGGTGAAATTATCGCTGTTGTAGACCTTATCAATCAGGTTTATTCAAAGTTCGGCTTTGAATATTTCGTTGAGCTTTCAACCCGTCCCGAAAACAGTATGGGAAGCGATGAGGATTGGGAGGCAGCAACAAACGGTCTTAAATCCGCTCTTGAAAAAATCGGTTTGCCATATATCATAAACGAAGGTGACGGTGCATTCTACGGTCCGAAAATTGACTTCCATTTAAGGGATTCCATTGGCAGAACATGGCAATGCGGAACAATTCAGCTTGATTTCCAGATGCCGCTTAATTTCGGGCTTGAATATGTAGATGAAGACGGCACAAAGAAACGCCCGATAATGATTCACCGTGTATGCTATGGCTCAATAGAAAGATTTATCGGTATTTTAACCGAGCATTTTGCAGGTAAATTCCCCGTATGGCTTTCTCCGATGCAGGTTAAGGTTTTAACCCTGCCCGGTCTTGACGAAACCTATGCAAAGGATATTTTCGATAAGCTTCAGGCAAACGGTATCCGCTGCGAATTTGATAACCGTAATGAAAAAATCGGTTACAAGGTAAGAGAAGCACGTCAGGTAAACCGTGTGCCGTATATGGTAATCATCGGCAAGAAAGAAATCGAAGAGGGTGTTATTTCGGTTCGTGACCGGGATACCGACCAAACCACAACAATGCCGTTTGATGATTTTCTTAATAAAATTACAACCGAGATAAAGGACAGAGTTTAGATAATAAAGTTGAATAGATAAAAAAGACGATTGTATAGAGCAAAAAGCTTTATACAATCGTCTTTTTATATATTTTGCTATCAGTTCGTCAGTCAGAATTAAATATAGCAACAATCAAAAATGATATCATCAAAATAATTATTCCGGAAATGATAAGAAAATGATGAATTATTGCGCAAATAATGATTAAAGCTGATGTTGTAAGTAAAGAAATTAAAGGAATCAATAATGTCATTAACAATAACTTTTTCTTTTGAATATTGCTCAAATTACCCTCCATTTTTCCGGCGATAGTAGTGAAAATAACAGCAGTTATTATTGCAATAATAATAGAAATAATAAGCCAAGTTTCATTGTCTATAAGTATATGCTCACGTATGGCACTTCTTACCCAAGATATGTTTGATAACAAGTTTGGCAGCAAAATTCCGAATCCTACTCCGGAAGCTATACCAACTAATACGTAGATTGTGCAGAACAAAGCAGTCAGTTCGTATCTCTCCCCTACCAAAAAGTATATGCAAAAAGCCAGCCCAATGCTGTTCCAAAGATAAGTGAAACAGGATATTTTTCAACGCAGATATCAAATCCGATTATAAGCCCCGTAATGATTATATCTGCTAAGTAAAACATTATTCCTACAATAAGCGAGAAAAAGACTCCGAATCCTGTTGAGTTGCCAATATTCGATAAATAATTTATTGTACAAAGTCCTATATGGGCAATGTTTAATCCGCTTAACAAAGCTTTTATTGGCTTTTTAAAAAATCTCCATATCGCAACGGTAGCAAACAATGCTAAAATTAATACGATTATCCAAATAGTAAATTTATTGGTATTAACAAAGGATAAAATCTTATCCGCAAGAGAATTTCCGCCTTGCTGACAAATAAGAAAGAAAAGTATCAGCGCAAAAACGCCACCTAAACCGACAGTTCCACTAACTATAATAATCATTTTGTTTTTGAAATATTTCTTATAATGTATCTTGAGATAACATATGGTGTAACGAAGCATCCAATAAGAATTGTAAGAACACCTTTAACTATGTAATATGTAATCCAACCGCCTACTGGCATAATTAAGCTCCTGACAAATATGTTATTTATTATGTTATAAACTATAACATATATTTAAACACTTGTCAAGACATAATATTTTATTGAAGTACGATAGCGTGAAACTTCACGCTGAAAATTATAAAGACGCCTGTTTCTCGCCGTTTGCACGGCAACCGAAATAGATGCGATATAATAATCACCATTTCGAGGATTTTTAATCGCATTTTATGTCTTAGGGAAAGAAATGGTGATTATTATGAAAGAAAAACTTATTATAGGGAAAAAGCTTCTTAAAGGCGAAGACGGACATAAGACTTTTTCCATAAGGCTTAAGGATGAAACCGTGAATAGGCTTGACGAATTAGCCGATATGACAAATCGTTCCAGAAACGAACTTATTAATATATTATTAGATTACGCAATGAATAATTGTGAAGTAGAATAAAGATATTAAAGGTTAATTTTAAGAAAATATGACGATTTTTTATATCTGAAATCGCATTTTACATTAAAAGTTAGTGTTGACCAATATCCCCAAAAAGCTTATAATGTAACTGTGAAATTTAGAAAGCTGATGTGAAAATATGTACGATAATTTTGCATTTGTTTATGATAAGCTTATGGGCGATGCCGATTACGATAAAAGAACGGAATATATACTTTCCCTCTTTGATGAACTTGATAAAAAGCCTGCTTTGATGCTTGACCTTTGTTGCGGAACGGGTGAATTTTCGGTTCGTTTCGCAAAACAGGGAATAGAGGTTATCGGCGCAGATATATCGGAGGAAATGTTAAGCGTTGCAAGAGAAAAGGCATATAGTAATAATGAGGATATACTGTTTTTGTGTCAAAACGCATCAGAGCTTGACCTTTACGGTACGGTAGACGGCGCTGTAAGCCTTATGGACAGCTTAAATCATATAACCGATTACGATGAATTTTGCAGGGCAATAGAAAGAGTATCTTTGTTTCTTGAAAAAGACCGTTTGTTTATTTTTGATGTTAATACCTCTTATAAGGCGAAAGAAATTTTGGGTAATAATACATTTGTAAGCGAGGATGAAAATATTTTTTTGGCTTGGCAGAATGAGTATGACGAAGATGAGCGGATAAATAATATTTATCTTGATTTCTTTGTTGAAAACCAAGACGGTTTATACGAAAGAGCAAGCGAAAATATAACCGAAAGAGCATATTCTGATAGGGAAATAGAAGATGCGCTCAAAAGGGCGGGGCTTAAAATTATAAAGATTGCAGACGATATGAAAAAAACACCCCCGACCGATAAAAGCCAAAGGGTGTTTTATATAACAAAAAAACTATAATAAATCTTGAAGCTCACGGGGAAAAACCGTGACTTCTTTTGTTTTACCAAGAGATTCAGGCAGCAAAAATGAAATTTTGTTGCCTTTGTTTTTTTTATCTGCCGTGCAGGCATCAATAATTTTTTGCTTATCAAAAGAAAATTCACGCAAAAGACCGCAGTTCTTTACGCATTTTTCTATTCTTTGGGCGGTTTTTTCGTCACAAATCTTTAATTTTTGGGCAATTCGGCTTTCTGTTACAAGACCGTTTGCAACCGCAATTCCGTGCGGAACGGTATAGCCGCTTAAAAGCTCAATAGCATGCGCTATTGTA
>JAZLFV010000005.1:0-10118 GCA_045615965.1 Acutalibacteraceae bacterium | reverse complement strand
ATCGGTGACGGCGTTTGCAGGTCTTTCGGAGAGCGGCGAAAGTATAAAGACTTCAAAATGTGATTTATGCGATAAAGCTGACTGTGAATTCAGGGGTAATATATGAATTTTTTGGATTTTTTAAAAAACAATACCGTTATTCTTGACGGCGGAATGGGCACATTGCTTCAGTCGTTAGGCTTAAAAGCAGGCGAGCTGCCCGAAAATTTGAATATTACAAATCCGAGTGTTATAACATCTATCCACCGTGATTATTTTAATGTGGGAAGTAATGTTGTCTGCACAAACACATTCGGCGCAAATTCGCTAAAATTTTCCGATTGCGAGCTTGAAAATATAATTAAAGCGGCAATAGAAAACGCCAAAGAGGCAAGGAAAACAAGCTCTGCAAAGGGTGAAAAATTTATTGCCCTCGATATAGGACCTACGGGAAAGCTTTTAAAGCCGTTTGGCGATTTAGACTTTGAAGAAGCGGTTGAGATCTTTGCAAAAACGGTTAAAATCGGTATAAAATACGGTGTTGACCTTGTAATAATCGAAACTATGAACGATAGCTACGAAACCAAAGCGGCTTTGCTTGCGGTAAAAGAGAACTGCAAGCTTCCCGTTATTGTTTCAAATGCTTACAGCGAAAACGGCAAGCTTATGACGGGTGCTTCACCTGCCGCTATGGTCGCTATGCTTGAGGGTATGGGAGCCGATGTTATAGGTGCTAACTGCTCGTTAGGTCCGAAACAGCTTAAAAGCGTGGCAAAGGAGCTTGTTGAAAACGCCTCTGTTCCCGTTGTGATTAAGCCTAATGCAGGTCTGCCGAAATCGGAAAACGGCAAGACGGTTTACGATGTTTCAGCCGAGGATTTTGCAAACGAAATTAAGGATATGGTAAGCGCAGGAGTAAGAGTTGTAGGCGGTTGTTGCGGAACTACCCCCGAATATATCCTTAAAACGGCAGAAAAAATAAAAGATATTCCCGTAATTCCCATAAAGTATAAAAACAAAACGGTCGTTTCATCTTATACGCATACTGTTGATTTTGCAAATGCCCCCGTTTTAATAGGTGAAAGGATAAATCCAACGGGTAAGAAACGCTTTAAGCAGGCGCTTGCCCAGAATGATATGGATTATATCTTGGGAGAGGGTATAAATCAGCAGGAAAAGGGAGCGCATATTCTTGATGTTAATGTAGGGCTTCCCGAAATTGACGAAGTAAAAATGCTTAAAAATGTTGTTACCGAGCTGCAGGCAGTAAGCAATTTACCGCTTCAGATTGATACTTCGGATTATACCGCTATGGAAACGGCTTTGCGCTTTTATAACGGCAAGGCGATGATAAACTCGGTAAACGGCAAAAAAGAGAGTATGGAAAAAATATTTCCGCTTGTTAAAAAATACGGCGGTGTGGTTGTCGCCCTTACTCTTGACGAAAACGGTATTCCCGATTCGGCAGAGGAAAGATTTATAATTGCCGAAAAAATCTTAAAAACCGCCGAAGAATACGGTATTGATAAAAAGAATATAGTTTTTGATACACTTGCAATGACGGTGAGCGCCGATAATAAGTCGGCAATTACAACTCTTAACGCTTTAAGTAAAATTAAGAATGAGCTTTCCTGCCATACCTCGCTCGGTGTATCCAATATTTCATTCGGGTTGCCCTCAAGAGATGCAATAAACGGTACTTTTTTTGCCATTGCGCTCCAAAGCGGACTTTCTGCGGCAATTATGAATCCGTATTCCGCCGAAATGATGAAAACTTATTATTCGTTTAGGGCGTTAAAGGGATTAGACGGAAACTGTGCCGATTATATTAAAAATGCGGAAAATTTTGTGTCGGCTTCTGATATGACAATTAAGGCAGAGCCAAAGGCTAAGACCGAAGAAGCATCGTCAGAGCTTCAAAAAGCAATTATAAAAGGCTTTAAAGAGAAGTCCGCCGCAATTACAAAGGAGCTTTTAAAAACGGCAAATCCGCTCGATATCGTAAACGAAGATATAATCCCTGCTCTTAATACAGTCGGGAAAGGCTTTGAAAACAAAACGGTTTATCTTCCGCAGCTGCTTATGAGCGCCGAGGCGGCAAAATGCGCTTTTGAAGAGATAAAGGCTTGCGCCCAAAATGATAAAAAAACCGTAAGCAAGGGTACATTTGTAATTGCAACCGTTAAGGGTGATATCCACGATATAGGCAAAAACATAGTAAAGCTTTTACTTCAGAATTACGGCTTTTTTGTTGTGGACCTCGGAAAAGATGTTCCACCCGAAGTAATTGCCGAAAAGGTGGTTGAGCTTAAAGCTCCGCTTTGCGGGTTAAGCGCTTTAATGACAACAACCGTTCCCTCTATGGAGGAAACAATAAAGCTGTTAAAAAAGGTTGCTCCGTGGTGTAAAATTGTTGTGGGCGGAGCGGTGCTTACAAATGATTATGCCGATAAAATCGGTGCTGATAAGTATGCAAAAGATGCTATGGAAACGGTAAGGTATGCCGAAGAAATCCTTAATTCAAAATGAAGATAATATTAAACAAAACTGCCGCCGACCTTTGTCAGCGGCGTTTGCGTTTTATTTTTCTCTTAATGCTTTCGTAGATTTCAACAGTTTTGAATTTTACTTTGTATTTTTTGGGGTTTTCGGCAATTTTACTGCCTTCTTTGCTTACTGTGTCGCTAAGCCTTGCTCTTGAGCCTTCAATACAAACGGTAGGATAAATAACGCACCACCAATTATGCCCTTTTCCGCTTCCGAGCGTTATGTTAAGTGCATTGTAATTTCCGGCAGGCAGGGTAAAGGTATCGTATTCACGGGTAGGGAAATAGCATTTTTCGATTTTTGCCTTTGCTTTATATGAAAATCCGTTCTCTTTAAGGACTCTGTTTGCGGCAGATGTAAAATCCGAAAGCTTTTCTTTTGATATGTTTTCTGCCGTTTCAAGACTTTCGCAATCCTTAAACAGCTCACCGTTTTCTTTAAGTATGGTGTCCCTTATTTTAAGCTTTACTTTCTGGTCGGCAGGGCTGTCGGAATTTGCTATTATATGAAGTCTTAAAACATTTTGGCGTAAATCTTCGCACGAAGCGTCAAATCTTGCAAAGCTTACCAAAACCGAAAATATAAGACCGAATAAAAGTGCTTTTTCAAAATCTTTAAGTATTAAATATTTTTTCATAAAAAAACCTCCGTCAACAAGAATATTGACGAAGGTTTGTTTTTTTATTCAATTATTTCGATGCCGCTTGGCTTAAATTCCGCCCTGTAAATCTCAATACCCATAGCTTTTATCTTTTCATAAGCCTTGTTTCGTGCAATTTCGGAATCAAATATTCCGAAAACCGAGGGTCCGCTTCCCGAAAGACCTATGTACTCTGCATTTACGGATTTAAGTAAATCCTTTTCATAAGAATAATCGAAAACATTTCCGAAAGCATTAGAAATATTTTCAAAAAGGATGTCTTTGTTTCCGTTTAACAGCGAATTTACCGCAATTTCGGTTTTGTTTGTAAAAAGCGGTGATTTGTCAATTCTTCTATACATATCCGCTGTGGATAGCTTTTGCCCATGTTTGATTATAAGAATTTGTTTTTCGCCTGCAAACGGGAGCTTTTCAAGTTTTTCGCCGATGCCCTGCACTCTTGCCGTACCGCCTGATATACAAAACGGAACATCTGCACCGATTTTCAAAGCGAGTGAGTTTAATGTGATTTCGCTTAAATTTGTATTAAAAATCTTGTCAAGTCCGACTAAAACAGCGGCGGAATCGGCACTTCCTCCGCCCATACCCGAAGATAGCGGAATATTGCTTTCGATTTCTATTTCAGCACCGCCTGTTATTCCCGTATGCTCAAAAAACAGCTTTGCCGCCTTAAACGCTATACTGCTTTCACCGCCAACATCGCAGTTTGAAAACTTAACAGACAGCGAATCCGATTTATTTATTTTAACCGTATCAGATAAGGAAACCGACTGAAAAACAGAATCCAATATGTGATATCCGTCTTCCCGTTTACCTTTGATATCAAGAGTTAGATTTATCTTTGCATTTGCTTTAAGTATCATTTTTTCACCGTCAATTCTTTATGGGATGATGGTAGCCGTTGGTTTGTGGAGTAATTGCTTCAAAGCGGTAACCACGCAAGGCGAGATTTTCTATTATTGCAGGGAGCGCCTGAACGGTTGTGGTTTTTGAAGTGGCATCGTGCATAAGCACGCAGATGCTCGGCTTACCGTTTGTACCTGATAAGGTATTATTAATAATTACATTGGCAGGAACACAATTTCCGTTGGCATCACCCGAATCAACATTCCAATCAAAATATGAATACCCCATATCGGGGAGCAGAACGGATAACTGTGTCATAATTCCGACACAATGCTTTGCACTAACCAAATTACTGCCGCCTCCCGGGAAACGCACAACAGAGCTTGTTATACCGGTTATCGCTTTAACTTTATCGGATATTGCTTTAAGGTCGGAAAGATAGGCTTCAAGGCTTGAATAAATAACGGCATAGTTGTGGTTATTTGCGTGAAGACCTATCGTATGCCCCTCTGAAGCAATGAGGGGGAGAATACTTAAATTGTTATTTCCTATAACAAAAAATGTAGCTTTTACATTATACCTTTTAAGTATATCAAGAATTTGCGGAGTGTTGGAGGTAGGTCCGTCATCAAAGGTGAGATAGCATACATTGGGGAGCATTGACGCTTGTTGCGTTTTGGGTAAAGAAAGGGTGGCTATAATTTTGTTTGTCCGCTCAATTTGGGCGGCACGGGCTTGCTCTTCAAGCTTTTTCCTTTCGGCGTTTTCTTTTTCAAGAGCCGCCTGCCTTGCCGCCTCTTTTTTGGCGGCAAGCTCGGTCATTTGCTTTTTAAGGCTTTCGTTTTCGGCGGTAATACTGTCGATTTCCGATTGCATTTTGCTTTTTTCTTTTTTGGCTTCCGCTTCCTTTGAAGAATATTCGCTTATTGTATCATTGGCTTTTTTAAGCTCTTCGCTTTTCTTTGAAAGATTACTTGTTTTAACATTAAGCACGATACACAAAGTAATGATTGCCGCAACAAGCAAAAATATTATTACGGATATTATAATACTGCGTTTACCCTCAAAAATTTTCCCCAAAATCTCACCCCCAATACATTGTTTTATACTATGTTTTGTACTATTATAGCACCTGTAAATTCGAAAATCTACAGAAAAATTAAGTTTTGCAAAATTTACAAAATTATTGTATAATAATAGCAAATCAGCATACTAAATACAGAAAACAGAGGTGTAACACCCGTGAATGTTGAAGTAAGGAATTTAAACAAAATATATACTGCATTTTGCCTTAAAGATGTTTCTTTCCTTATAAACGAAGGCGAAATAACAGGCTTTATAGGCAGAAACGGAGCAGGTAAAACAACCACTATTAAATCTATGCTTAATCTTATCCACCCCGAAAGCGGAGAAATCATATACTTCGGCAAAACGCTGAACGGTAACGAAACCGAAATAAAAAAGCATATAGGATATTCTACGGGTTCGCTTTCTTGGTATCCGAGGAAAAAATTGAAGGACATAATAAGTGTTGTAAAAAAGTTTTACGATACTTGGGACGACGAGGCTTACAGTAAATATTTAAAAATGTTTGAGCTTGACGAAAACAAAACCGCTTTGGAGATGTCCGAGGGAATGAAGGTTAAATGCAATCTTTTGATTGCACTTTCGCATCGGGCAAGGGTTTTGATTTTGGATGAGCCAACAAGCGGTCTTGACCCGTTTTCGAGGGACGAATTGCTCTGCTTGTTCAAAAAATTAAAAGATGAAGGCATTGCAATCTTTTTTTCAACACATATCGTTTCAGACCTTGAAAAATGTGCCGATAACATTGTCTTTATTTCGGGTGGGAGAATAGTGGCATCGCTTACGAAAACGGAATTTGAATCCCGATTTTCAGAAGACGGAGAAAGTCTTGAAGAAACCGTCTTGCGTATGGAAAGGAGTGAGCATAATGCGTAATATCCTTATGAAAGAAATAAAGCTGAGTGCATCTGTGCTTTCCTTTTTGTTTATACTTTTCGGAGTTATGTTTTTTCTGCCGGGATATCCGGTTTTGTGCGGCGCATTTTTTGTAACACTCGGAATATTTCAAAGCTTTCAAAGCGCAAGGGAGACAAACGATATTCTGTTTTCTGCTCTGCTTCCTGTTGCCAAAAGCGATACGGTAAAGGGAAAATACCTGTTTGTCTGCTTTATTGAGCTTTGCGCTTCTTTGCTTATGGGAATTGCCGTATTGCTGAGGATAACGCTTTTTTCGGATGCCGCCGTTTACCGAAGTAATGCACTTATGAATGCCAACTTCTTCGCACTCGGTTTGGCGTTCTTTATATTCGGTCTGTTTAATTTTATATTTGTGGGCGGATTTTTCAAAACGGCATATAAATTTGCCGTTCCTTTCGTAACATACATTGCCGCTTGTACGCTGACGATATTAGCAGGCGAGTCGCTTCATCATTTTCCGAAGCTTGAAGTGCTCAATTCGTTCGGAACAGAGCATATTTTATTACAGCTTATTTTGCTGTTTTGCGGAATACTTTTGTTTTTATTGCTTACTCTTGTTTCTTATAAAAAATCCGTAAAAAGGTTTGAAAAAATAGATTTGTAGAAATAACGCCAATGCTTGACAGCCTTAAAATCAGAAAATATGTAAAAAACCGCAAAAAACTGTAAAAAAATGAATAAAATACTTGATTTTACGCAACAAACAGTATTATAATATATTTATACATTTATTAGGTTTATTGGCAATTGTACTCATTCAATAGGTTAGGGTTTGTTTTTATGTGTCAAGTGCAATAAATTCTATCAAAAAAAGCCAATGCTTTTAAGCTAAATAAATTTATGAAAGGATTTTGATTATGAATAAAAGATTATTGGCAATTGTATTGACGGTGCTTATCATTTTTTCGTTGATGCCAACTACGGCGTTTACCGAAAGCAATACGCCGACAGGTCCTGTTATAACTGCTGAAAAAACGGCAAAGTGGACAAACAAAGATAAGACTACCGCTGAAATCGACATTCAGGTTAAATGCGATGACAGCAATTCAAAACCGAAAGATGTTTTGCTTTTGGGAACTCTTTGCACAACTCACGGTATGGCTGGTAATACACTTAAAACCACAATAAATACCGTTGCTGCCAAGATGAATGTTCAGTATTACGGATTTGCTGCTACAAGCCAAAGCAGTAACAGCGTTAAATCAGGTTATCTGGAAAAGGGTAAGAAATTAGGCGATGATTTTTCATTCAGTACCGGAAGCGGCCGTCATTATGCAGGCAAGCAATTTATTGAAACTCTTTACACAGAATTGGTAACGAACAAAAAAAGCTATGATTATCTTTTCTTTGAGTTTGATTCTACAAGAATTGCTCTTGATATGGACGACCTCGGAAAACAAACAAAAACCGATTTAACCGGTAAAATGGATGCCTTGGCGCCCATACTTTCCGATTACTATACAAATCATAAGGTAATATGGGTTACCGATAAAAAAGGCAAATACAGCAACAATATATCATTTGCGTTTTTTGATGGTCCCCCGAGCAATATAACTCAGAATTATACGAATGAATCTGAGTTTAAGCTTGAAAAATTTGAATTTAAGGTAATTACCTGCTTAATGTCTCCAACAGAATATGCAGGCTTTGACACCAAATATTCAGATTACAGCACAAGTAAAAAACACACATTAAAAGATATTGATTCCTATGCTTCTGATATTTCTTATGCAAGCAAAATGAATTATGATGAAATTGATGAGCTTTCGGCATTTATCAAAAAGCGTATGCTTTCACAAAGGAATAATATCACTATTTCCGATACCGTAGTAAGCGATATGGAAATCACCTTTGCAAAGGTACAGACTTCTGCCAATGCCGTTACATGGGCAGATTATGAGCTTGTTTCGCCCTCAACGCTTACGGTTTCCGAAGATAAAAAGTCTGTAAATGTAACAATAAAAGACTTTTTGTTTGAAATCGGCACGATTGAGTATGTGCGTTTGGTTATATCCGTTAAGGATACCGGCAGATTCAAGGTTACAACGGTAGAAAATCAGTATTCAAGAGACCCGAACTCGGGTAAAGCAAGCATTACTGTTTCTCCTGTAGGATATAATACGACATCTCTCACTCCCGCCACTAAAGAACCGCTTAAGTGGGAAGAACCGGTTTATACACTTAAAACAAATGTAAAGGGCGGAACAACACCTAATGCAAAATTCTATGCTGCAAAGGGTGAAAGTCCGATTTCCGAAACAGCTCCTTTAGATAATACATATTCACTTATATATGCAAAGATTAACGGAACTGCTTTAAGCGGTACTGCACTTGAAAGTTATAAATCAACACATAAGTATACAGTAAGCGGTATTGTAAAAGATACGGTTATTGATGTTTGTTACGGAAAACCTGCTGACGGAACTTATTCTCCCGTTAAGGAAAACGAAACACCGAAAGAGCCCATTACCGATAAAATGCTTACCAACACAAACATCAAGGTTGTGTTAGACGGCGGAAAATGGACCAAACCCACAAACCTTACCGCAACCGAAACAGCCGGAATTTATACCATTGACGGCGACTACAATATGGGTACGGCTTCAAAGGACGGATATGTATTCCTCGGTTGGAATGTTACTGACGGAGAGGGCGATATAGTTAAGGTTTACACCGCTGTATTCGAAGAGGATAAAATCGGAGATATATCCGACCCCGATAATGATAAGGCTGACGGTATTCCGGATAAATATCAGAGAAAGATTACATTTAAGGTTGAAAACGGTACTTGGGACGGCACATCAAATAATGATAAAGATAAGAAACAGTATGTTACTTTAAAGGACGGAAGCGGAAATTGGTCTGTAGACGGCTCTGCAAAGGTTACAGCACCTTCGGGTATGGTTGCGAATTACGGCTATGAAAACGGTAAGTGGGCAACCTCTAATCCAACAGTTACTTCCGGAAGTAAGGTTACCATTACAAAGTCAAGCGATACAACATTTACACATTCGTTCTCTGCCATAGCGGATAAGGATGTAACATTTAAAAAGCCTAATAATCAAATACCGGCAAAAACAAAGATTCCTTACGGTAAAAAGATTAAGATTGACCCCAACGGCGGTTCTGTAACAGTCGGCATAAAGCAAACAGCTCCGTTTGAAAAGGTAATCGAAGCAGACTTTACTATCCCCGATGCCACGCCGATGGAGGGCTATAAGTTTATCGGTTGGGATGAAACAGACGGAACAAATGATGTTAAAAAGGTTTATACAGCACAGTATGAAGCTTTGCCGGTAACAAGCAAATACCAGCCCGTTAAGACAAATGAAGATACACCTGATGATGTTACCGATAAAACCGTTAAGTTTGACGATAAGGTAAAAGTTATACTTAACGGCGGAACTTGGACGAAGCCCGAAAAGCTTACTGCAACAGCTACTCCCGGAATTTATACCGTAAAGGGCGACTACCATATGGGTATACCCACAAAGGACGGTAATGTATTCCTCGGCTGGAAGGTTACCGCCGGAGAAGACGATATTGTCAAGATTTACGAGGCAATATTCGAAACCGATGAAACGGGTAAAGACCCTGATTCTGACGGACCAGATGGCATTCCCGATAAATACCAGAGAAAGATTACATTTAAGGTTGAAAACGGTACTTGGGACGGCACATCCAATAATGATAAGGATAAGAAACAGTATGTTACTTTAAAGGACGGAAGCGGCAATTGGTCTGTAGACGGCTCTGCAAAGGTTACAGCGCCGTCCGGTATGGTTGCAAATTACAGTTATGAAAACGGTAAGTGGGCAACCTCCAATCCAACAGTTACTTCAGGAAGCAAGCTTACCGTTACAAAGTCAACCGATACAACATTTACACATGCGTTTACTCCCATTCCCGATAAAGATGTAACATTTAAAAAGCCTGATGGCGAAGAGCCCGTTAGTTCAAAAATTCCTTACGGCAAAAAGATTAAGATTGACCCCAACGGCGGTTCTGTAACAGTCGGCGCAAAGCAAACATCTCCGTTTGAAAAGGTAATCGAAGCAGACTTTACTATCCCCGATGCCAC
>JAZLFV010000004.1:0-2070 GCA_045615965.1 Acutalibacteraceae bacterium | reverse complement strand
AAATAGACGGTGAGATTGTAACCCCTGAGCTTACAGGCTCTGTTCTTCCGGGTGTTACAAGAAAATCTTGCGTTGAGCTTCTTAAATCAAAAGGCTATAAGGTTTCTGAAAGACTTATCTCTGTTGACGAGCTTTATGAAGCTGCAAAGGCAGGAAAGCTTGAAGAGGCTTGGGGAACAGGTACAGCAGCCGTTGTTTCTCCGATTGGATGGCTTAGCTACAAGGATGAAGAATTTGTTGTAAACGGCGGAAAAATCGGTGATGTTACACAGGCACTTTATGATGAGCTTACCGGCATTCAATGGGGAAAGCTTGAAGATACTCACGGTTGGTGCCATAAGGTATGCTGAATAAAAGCATTAAAAGGGTAACTCTTTTTTCCGGTCATTACGGAAGCGGAAAAACAAATATTGCCGTAAATTATGCGTATTATCTTAAAAGCAAAGGGCTTCCGGTTGTTATAGCTGATTTGGATATCGTAAATCCGTATTTTAGGACAAAGGACAGTCAACAGGAGCTTGAAAATGCCGGCGTAGAGGTAATAACCTTGCCTTATGCCAATACAAATGTTGATTTGCCAAGCATTCCCTCAAGCGCATATTCTTTGGTTGAAGATAAATCGAAATATGCCGTTATAGATGTTGGCGGTGATGACCGTGGTGCTTATGCGTTGGGCAGGTTTTCCGGCGGTATAACAGAAGAAAATAATTTTGATAATTTTTATGTTGTTAATTTTTTCAGACCGCTTACCTCAACTGCTAATGATGCAAAAACGGTTTTAGATGAAATTGAGCTTGCAGGAAAAGTGCCTTTCACCGGAATTATCAATAATTCAAATTTAGGTGAGGAAACCACTCTTGAGGATATAATTTCAACCTACGGCAAAGCGCAGGAGCTTTCAAGTATTACCGGATTACCCATTGTATTTACTTGTGCTGAAAAAGGGCTGTTAAATTGTGAAGATTCGGATTTTTTCGGACTTTGCTTACAGAAAAAATATTGGTAAAATAAACCGAAAGGATTTTTGATTATGGCTAAAGTGACATTTTTGACCGATCGTTGCAAGGGCTGCGGGCTTTGTGTTGAAGCTTGCCCGAAGCATATCATCGAGATTCAAAAAAACAAGATTAACAAAAAGGGACATTCACCTGCCGGAATAACCGATATAGATGCTTGCATCGGTTGTGCATCCTGTGCCGTTATGTGCCCTGATTGTATTATCACGGTTGAAAGGTAAGGTGTAGATAATGAGCGATAAAGTTTTAATGAAAGGAAATGAAGCTATTGCCGAAGCGGCTATACGCTCCGGGTGTCTTCATTATTTCGGATATCCGATAACTCCTCAAACCGAGCTTGCTGCATATATGGCAAAGAGAATGCCGAAAATCGGCGGCGTATTTTTACAGGCAGAAAGCGAAGTATCTGCCATTAATATGGTTTACGGAGTTTCTTCAACAGGAAAAAGGGTTATGACCTCTTCATCATCTCCAGGTGTTTCCTTAAAGCAGGAGGGCATTTCATATATTGCAGGCTCTGATTTGCCTGCGGTTATTGTAAATGTTCAAAGAGGCGGTCCGGGACTCGGCGGAATTCAGCCATCGCAGTCTGATTATTTTCAGGCTACAAAGGGCGGCGGACACGGCGATTATCATCTAATCGTTTTAACTCCGGCTTCCGTTCAGGAAATGGCGGATTTAACCTCTTTGGCATTTGACCTTGCCGATAAATACAGAATGCCTGCTATGCTTTTGGCAGACGGTACTATGGGACAAATGATGGAGCCGGTTTCACTTCCCGAACCGAAGCAAAATTTTGTTGATAAGCCTTGGGCTGTTACCGGAACACAAATGAAGAGAAAGCGCAATATAGTAAATTCTCTTTATCTTGTACCCGATGAGCTTGAAAAAACCAATTTCGAGCGTTTTGAGCGTTATGAGCAGGTAAAAGAAAACGAAGTAAGATATGAAAGCTTTATGATGGATGATGCCGATATTTGCGTTGTTGGTTTCGGTATTGCCGCAAGAGTTGCCAAAAACGCCGTTAAAGATGCAAGAAAATTGGGAATAAAGG
>JAZLFV010000003.1:0-8447 GCA_045615965.1 Acutalibacteraceae bacterium | reverse complement strand
AAAAACCGAGCGCACCGGCTCTGTTTTACAGATGATTGTACGGGGCGAAAAGGATGAAATTATGAGCTTTATAAATATGCTTTCGCCCGTTTTCTGCGAATGCTTGGAGCCGTCTCTTGAAGAGGCGTTTATATATGAATTGGAGGTGTCGGGTTATGATGTTAAAAACATCCTCGAATAAATTAAATCCCTTTTTGAATATGTTTAAAATAACATTCAGAAGTAACATAGGCATAACGGTTTTGGGGATTATTGCATTTTTGCTTATATGCCCTTCGTATACCGTTATTGCCGTTAAAAATGTGGAAGTCCATTTGAGAAATCAATGGATTTCAAATTGGGTATCGGGCTTTCCGCTTTTTTGCGCAATAGTATCAAGCATTGCGGTAGTCGGAACTAATTTGCTTAACTTTTCTTTTATGTATAAGCGCCCGTCTGCCGATTTTGTCGATAGCCTGCCCGTAACAAGAGCAGAGCTGTTTTTTGCACGCACACTATCGTCTTTTCTGGTTGCGGTAATACCTACGTTTGTAAGCCTTGCGTCTTTCGGTGTTGCACTCTCGTTAATGGGTTACGGTGCATATATAAAAAATCTTTTGATCTCGCTTATATGCATTTTGGTGCTTACGGCTTTGACATCGGCTTTTTCGATGATATTCATTATTTCCTCGGCTTCAGTTTTCGATTTTTTACTTTCGTTTTTAACGGTTAATGCAGGCTTTCTTGTTTTAGGTATTATATTTTTAAGTCTGCTTGAAGAGTTGTTAATCGGATATGCAAATACATCAAGCGCCGTGGTTTTAAGATGTCTTTCTCCGTTTTTCTTTTCGTTCGGCGGATTTATAAGCTTTTTGGAATCGGGAAATACGCAAGCTTTGTCGGCAGGATTTTTTATAAAATGCGCTTTGCTTATTCTGGCTTTCGGGATTTTTGCTCTGCTTTTGTACAAAAAACGGAAAAGCGAATCGGCAGGTAAGGCATTTGCTTATAAATATCTTCACTACGTATGTACAGTTACGGTTGCAATCAGCAGCGCATATGTTTTCGGCGGTATCTTTTCGGAAGGAAAGACTATTTCGCTTTTGTTCTTTACATTTGCCTTAATCGGCGCTCTGCTTTCGGCGGTGGTTTACTGTGCAATAACTTCAAGGGGCTTTAAAACGGTCAAAAGCTCGCTTATATTGGGCGGAATTTCGTTTGTTGTGCTTTTTATTACTGTTTTTGCCGTTAAATCGGATATTACGGGATTTTGCAAAAGAATACCCGATAAAAATGAAATTAAAAGCGCAGAGATTGAATACATCGGAAATGAAGCCGTTTATAAAAATCCCGAATTTGTTTTGAAGCTTCATAAAAAGCTTGTAGGTGATAAATCGGGCAAATATCTTGTAAAGGATAATCATTACGGCAATGACGGGCAGACGGTTACGCTAAAATATAATCTTAAAAACGGTAAAACCTTAAAGCGTATATACGGTGTGCATACAAAGCCCTTAAAATCGGAAATAACGGAATTTCTTTCAAGCGATGAGCGTTTTGAATCTGTAAAAAACAAAATCACCTTGTCAAATGCCAAAACAGTTGAGGTTAACATATATAAGGAGGATGAAAACGCAGAGATAAGCAAAGATATACGCTCATTCTTTACCGTAAAGGAAGTAAATAAGTTTTTGGAAATATACAAAAACGATTTAAAGAAAAACGGTATTAACAGCGAAACTTTTCAGGGCAGAACCGCTTTAAACGTAACTATTCAGTGGTCGGCAAATCAGCATTATTACGGATATTATTTTCCGCTGGCAAAGGAGTATACCGAAACCTTAAAATACATTGATTCTCTGAATCTTTCGGAGCGTACTGCGGAAGAATAGCAGAGCATAATACACTATTTATATTTTAATTGCCGTCTGTTTTTAATATAATTCTTGAAAAAACAGACGGCAGATGCTATAATAAGATGTAATATTTTGTATTAAGAGGGTATGGTTATGGTTAAGGCTGTTGTAGGCGCAAATTGGGGCGATGAAGGTAAAGGTAAAATTACCGATATGCTTGCAAGCGATGCCGATATAGTTGTAAGATTTCAGGGCGGTGCAAATGCAGGTCACACAATTAAAAACAATTACGGTAAATTTGCACTTCATACGCTTCCGTCAGGCTCCTTTAACGAGGGCGTTGTAAACTGTATAGGCGATGGAGTTGCGCTTGATATAGATAAGCTTATAAATGAGTATAACGAGGTTGTTTCCCGTGGCGTTCCAGCCCCTAAGCTTATGGTTTCGGAGCGTTGCCAGATGGTAATGCCTTATCACGTGCTTTTCGATGTTTATGAAGAAGAGCGGTTGGGTAAAGCAAGCTTCGGCTCAACCAAATCGGGTATAGCGCCGTTTTATTCCGATAAGTTTGCAAAAATCGGATTTCAGGTTTGCGAGCTTTTTGATGAGCAGTCTTTAAAGGCTAAAATCAAGAGAATACTTGAAGTTAAAAACCTTATTATCAAAAATCTTTACGGTAAAGACCCGCTTGACGAAGATGAATTATTCGTAAAAATGATGGAATGGAAAGAAAAAATCGCTCCGTTTGTCGGAGATGTACGAAAATTCCTTTACGAAGCCGAAAAGCAGGGTAAAACAATTCTTCTTGAAGGTCAGCTCGGTACTTTAAAGGATACCGACCACGGTATTTATCCGATGGTTACATCATCTAATACCATTGCTTCATACGGCGCTGTAAGCACAGGTCTTCCGCCCTATGCCATAAAGGAAATTTACACCGTTATAAAGGCATATTCCTCGGCAGTCGGTGCAGGTGCTTTTGTAAGCGAAATTTTCGGTGACGAGGCAGAGCAGATGCGTAAGCACGGCGGTGACGGCGGTGAATACGGCGCTACCACGGGCAGACCACGCCGAATGGGTTGGTTTGACTGCGTTGCAACAAGATACGGATGTGAAGTTCAGGGTACTACCCACGCCGTTTTAACCGTTGTTGATGCTTTGGGCTATCTTGATGAAATCAAGGTGTGCGTAGGCTATGAGATAGACGGTAAGGTTACAACCGATTTCCCCGTTACAAGTAAGCTTGAAAAGGCAAAGCCGGTGCTTAAAACATTACCCGGTTGGAAAACCGATATTTCGGGTATAAAGAAGTATTCCGATTTGCCCGAAAACTGCCGTAAATATATCGAATTTATCGAAAACGAAATCGGATTTAAAATCAACCTTGTAAGCAACGGTCCTGCAAGAGAAAACATTATCGTAAAGGAATAATAAGCTTTTATGAATTTTACAGTACTTGATGACGGCAGAGTAGACGGCTTTGCAATAGTTAAAAGCGTTGATAAAAAAACCTCCTCAAAGGGAGATGTGTATCTTGATTTTACCTTAGGCGATAAGTCGGGTGAAATCAACGGTAAGCTTTGGCGGTATAATCCCGCTGAGCACGGCGAATATGAGGCTAATAACATAGTTAAAATAAGGGGTACAATATCCCCTTATAACGGTGCCGACCAGCTTCGGATAGAGAGAATAAGACTTGCGCTTCCTCAGGATAATGTTTCGCTTGATGACCTTGTAAAAAGCGCCGCTTATTCGGCTGAAGAAATGTATAATGAAGCTGTAAATATCATAAACGGATTTAAGGACGAAGAGCTTAAAAGCTTGGTGATTGCAATTTATTCCGATTATAAGCAACAGCTTATGTTCTGGCCTGCCGCATATAAGCTTCACCATGCAATAAGGGGCGGTCTTCTTCTGCACAGTCTTTCAATAGTAAAGCTCTGCGAAAGTGTATGCGGTATTTATCCGTTTGTCGACCGTGAGCTTTTAATTGCGGGAGCATTGCTTCACGATATTGCGAAAATAGATGAATTTGATGTGGGTGAAACGGGTATTGCAAGCGGTTATTCGCTTAAAGGCAATCTTTTGGGGCATCTTACAATGGGGGCAGAAAAGATTGATTCCTATGCAAAAAAGCTCGGAACGAGCGAGCGGACTGTTATTCTTTTAAAGCATATGATTCTTTCGCATCACGGCGTCCCCGAATACGGCGCTTGCGTAAGACCGATGACCATCGAAGCGGAAATTTTAAGCGAGCTCGACCTTATGGATTCGAGAATTTACGAAATGAAGGATGCTCTTATGGGTATTGGGGAGGACGGTTTTTCCCATCCTGTATGGGCGCTTGATAACCGTAAGCTTTATAATCATCAAAGAACCGATTTAAACGATGAAACAAAACTTTTTTAAGGAGAAAAACAAAATGACAATTACAAAGGATATGTTGATAGGCGATATTTTGGATATGGATTCTGCCGCAGGAGAGTATTTTTTGGAAATAGGTATGCATTGCCTTGGCTGCCCGTGCTCAAGGGGAGAAAGTGTTGAAGCTGCCTGCGCCGCACACGGAACTGATTTGGATGCGCTTCTTAAAAAGCTTAATGAGCATTTTGCAAATAAGTAATGTATAATTTAAGCGAAAGATTAAGGCTTATTGTATCATTTGTGCCGCAAGGGGTAAGTGTCTGTGATGTCGGAACCGACCACGGCTATCTTCCTGCGGCACTTTGTTTAAGCGGAAAATTCAAAAGTGTTACGGCAACAGATATTCGAGAAAAACCGCTTTTGAATGCAAAAAGCAATATTGAAAAGCTGGGTGCAAACGGGGTTGAGCTTATTCTTTGTGACGGTCTTGAAAAGGTGAGCAGAGAAAAAGCCGACTGCGTTATAATTGCAGGTATGGGCGGAGAAGTTATAAGCGGTATAATTGACCGCTGTTCGTATAAAGAAAGTCCGCTTTTTATTTTAGAGCCGATGACCGATGCGTCAACGCTCCGTACATATCTTGCTAAAAACGGGTTTAATGTACTTTACGAAACCGCAATAACCGAGAATAAAAAGATTTATTCGGTTATGTTATGCAAGTTTGACGGCGTAACCCGAAGTTTAACCGAAGCCCAAAAGCGAATAGGCATTTTAAAACCCGATAAAGCTGCAAACACGGCATATATAGATAAACAGTACGGCATATGCCAAAAGTGTATTGCAGAGCTTGAAAACGCAGGTAAAAAAACGGAAGTTTACTTTGAATGTCTTGCGGCAATCAAAGAAATAGAAAACATTAAGGAGAAATAGTTATGGCGTTTGACGGCATTTTCACCGGTAAAATCGCAAAAGAGCTTTCGGTCGCTCTGGATTCGCATATTGATAAAATCTATCAGCCGTCAAACAGCGAGCTGTGTTTGGTTCTCAGAAAAAAAGGATTTTTAAAGCGCCTTATTATTTCGGTAAAAAACGGTGAACAGCGTGTACATTTTACAAATACAAAGCTCGAAAATCCAGAAAAGCCGCCTATGTTTTGTATGCTTTTCAGGAAGTATTTTTCTGCTGCACGCCTTTTAAGTGTCACACAAAAGGGCTTTGAAAGACTTGTCGAATTCGAATTTGAAACAACAAACGAAATGGGAGATAGGGTAAACAGAAGAGTAATCTGTGAGCTTATCGGCAATATGAACAACATAGTGCTTGTTGATGAAAGCGGCAGAATAACCGATGCTTTAAAGCGGAGCGATATAACCGCCGCAAGACGAATTATGCCCGGCGCTGTTTACGAATACCCCGTTCCGCAGGAAAAGCTCGATATATATAAATCACAGACAGATGAAATAACAGATAAAATTATCTCTTTCGGTGAACTTTGTTTATCAAGGGCAATTTTGAATTCCATTGGCGGAATTTCGCCGCTCACGGCAAGGGAAATGATTTTTCGTGCAGGGCTTGAAGATTTACCTGTTTGCGAGATAAAAGATATTTCGGCTTTGAAATCCGAAATAGCGGAATTTAAGGGAAAGCTTTCGGAAGAAAGTGAGCCGTGTCTTATATTAAAAGACGGCAGACCGTTTGATTTTTGCTATACAAATATCAAGCAGTATAATGGATTCTGTGATTTAAAAAACTTTGAAACACTAAGCGAGTTGCTTGATGCCTTTTATGAAGAAAGAGAAAGAGCTTCAGTAAAATCAAGGATATCAGGGGAGCTTCAAAACAAGGTAAATACACTTATTTTGCGTGCGCAAAAGCGAATGAGCGGACGCCAAAATGAGCTCTTGCTCTGTGAAAAACGGGAGGAGCTTCGCATAAACGGCGAGCTTATAAAGGCTAATATAGGCGTTATAAAAGCAGGGCAAAAAAGTGTCAGAGTACAAAACTTTTATGATGAAAATTTATGCGAAACAGAGATAGAGCTTGACGAAGCTTTAAGTCCTGCCGCAAATGCCGCAAAATATTTTAAGGAGTATAAAAAGAAAAACACCGCCGCAGTTACCCTCAAAGGGTTTATTGACGATGATTTAAAGGAAATTGAATATTTAAATTCTGTTGCCGAGAGCATAACACGCTGTGAAACGGCGGCAGATGTTGCCGAAATAAAAGAGGAGCTTATAAAAGAGGGCTATATTAAAAATTCAGGCGGCAAAAAAAGCATAAAACAAAAAGCGGCTGTTTTCAAAGAATATAAAAGCCGAGAGGGGTATAAAATCGCCGTTGGAAAAAACAATTCCCAGAACGATATGCTTACATTGCATATCGCTTCCAAAAACGATATGTGGTTTCACACAAAGAATATACACGGCTCACATGTTGTTGTATTTTCGGGAGGTAAGTCTTTAAGCGAGGAAACGATACTGTTTGCCGCACGCCTTGCAGCAAAAAATTCCAAGGCATCAAATTCTTCAAATGTGCCGGTTGATTATACCCTTATAAAGTATGTTAAAAAGCCTGCCGGAGCAAAGGCGGGAATGGTAATTTACACAGATAACAAAACGGTGTTTGTAACGCCTGAAAGTGAGTGATTTTTACGGAAATCGGAATATCAACGGCATCTTTTTATCCGCTTTTAACAGAAAAATCGCTTGAGACGGTGGGGGAAAACGGAGTAAAGCTTACTGAAATATTTTTTAATGCAAGCAGCGAACTTGAAAACGGTTTTGTAAATGAGCTTAAAAGAATTAAGGATTTTTACGGAATAAGGGTAAAATCGGTTCATCCTACAATGTCGCTTGCGGAATCTTTTATGCTTTTTTCTGCATACGACCGCCGAAAAGAAGAAGGTCTTGAAAGCTTTAAGCGTTACGGAGAAATAGCCGAAATATTAGGTGCGGATTTTATTATTCTTCACGGAGGAAAGCCTAACGGTATTCTTGATGACAGGCAATATTTCGAGCGATTTTGCGAAATATCGTGTGCTGTGAAATCCGGCGGAGATGCTGTACTTTTGCAGGAAAATGTTGCAAAATTCCGTGCGGGGAATTTTGATTTTCTGAAAAAAATGAGGGATTATTTAAAATCCGATGCAAAGTTTTGCCTTGATATTAAGCAGTCACTTAGAAACGGATATTCACCTATTTCGGCGCTCGAAGAATTAAAGGATAATATAAAACACCTGCATATAAGTGATAACAGTATAAAAAAAGATTGTCTTTTACCGGGGAAAGGAACATTTGATTTTAAAATGCTTTTCAACACCTGCAAAGAGGTGGGCTTTGCAGGCGATGCGGTTATAGAGGTATATAAAGACGCCTACGGTGATTATTCCGAGATATTTGATTCGCTTGAATTTGTAAAGGATTACTTGTAAATATCGGTTATGTTTTTGAATTCTTTTTAATTTTTTACTTGAAAAAATACAAATATGATGATACAATAAACCTTGTGTGAGTTATTAACCGAAAAGAGGTTCGTTATGCAAAATTTTTCAGCAATGTATTTATTAAACCTCGCTTTGAAGCGAATATGGGTTTTGATTCTAACGGCAATAGTTTTCGGAGCCGGCGCATTTACTTACTGTAAGCTTGTTGTTACGCCGACTTATAAGGCTTCTGCCGCAATTCTTATAACCAATGGTCGTGTTTCGGCTATGTACAGCGATGATAATTCTTCAAGCTATCGGGGCGAGAGTGATGACGGTTATGTAAGCGGTTCGGATTTGAGCTCTTCAGTTAGCCTTACGTATACTGTAATCGAGCTTTTAAAGACACCGGACGCTTATGTTGAGCTTGCTGATGTTTTGGGAGATAATTACAGCTACGGTAGCCTTAAGAGCAGAACAACGGTTGAAATGAGGGAAAGAACGCCTATTTTAGATATCAGCTTCGTTTCAACAGACGGTGAAGAGGCTCAATTAATAGCCAATGAATTTGCAAAGCTTGCCTGCAAATATATACCGGACTGTATTCCTTATTCAAAAGCAAAGGTTATCACAACGGCAAGAAGCCATTCAAAGGTTTCTCCGAAAACCCTTATGACAACATTTATTACTATGATTGTTGGCGGTATACTTGCTTTTGCGGTTGTATTTATTATTGACTTTTCAGACCAATCTGTCAGAGGCGAAGATGAGCTTATAGAAAGATACGATGTGGCATTTTTGGGCTCAATACCGGATTTTGAGGGCGT
>JAZLFV010000002.1:0-8359 GCA_045615965.1 Acutalibacteraceae bacterium | reverse complement strand
TTTAGGAAGCGAAACAAGTTTAAGAATTGCTTCGGTGATAACACCAAGCGTTCCCTCAGAGCCGATTATTAGGTTTAAAAGACTGTATCCTGTGCTGTTTTTAACGATTTTTCCGCCTAATTTTTCGATACTGCCGTCAGGCAAAACTACCGTAAGACCTCGAACATAATCACGGGTAGTGCCGTATTTCACAGCCCTCATACCGCCCGCATTAGTACTTATATTACCGCCTATTGTTGCCGACTTTTCTCCGGGGTCGGGCGGATACAGAAATCCGTTATTCTCGGCAAATTCGGCAAGGTCCATAAGAAGAACACCGGGTTGCACCGTTACAGTAAGATTTGCCTCGTCAAGTTCGAGTATTTTATTCATACCCGTTGTTTCAAGCATTATTCCGCCGTGAATCGCAACAGAAGCGCCGACAAGTCCCGTTCCGCTGCCTCTTACAACAACGGGAATATTGTTTTCGTTTGCATATTTCATAACAACGGATATTTCTTCGGTGCTTGCCGCTTTAACAAGCACCTCCGGATAACTGCTTATACCGCCTAATTCATCGTGGGAATAATCTTCGCTTAAATCTTTACCCTCAATTACTCTATTTTCGTCAAGAATACTCTTAAAATATTCAATATCTTTGTTGTCTATCTTCTTATACATTCTTCATTCCTCCTATAACGCTTACAAGTTGAGGAATTATCTCATACATATCACCGACAAAGCCGTAATGTGCTATATCAAAAATATTTGCATTTTTGTCATTGTTTACAGCAATTATCATATCCGAATTTCTCATTCCTGCGGCAAACTGCACCGAGCCGGAAATTCCCAAAGCTATTATGAGTTTAGGCTTAACTGTTCTGCCCGAAAGTCCTATTTGGCGCTTTGCATCAAATAGGCCGTTTTCAACAAGCGGTCTTGTGCAGGCAAGCAGTGCGCCTATTTTATCGGCAAATTCCTTTATAAAAGGTATATCATCTTTTGATTTAAGACCTCTGCCCACCGCCACTATTATTTCGGCATCAGATATATCCATTTCCTTTGGCTTTTCAACAACCTTTAATACATTGGTGTTTCCCTTTACCATTTCCTTTGAAATATCCATATTTATTATTTCGCCGTGAGGGGTTGTCCTTTCGGGAGCTGAAAATATTTTATACCTTACTGTGCAAAACTGCGGACGTGTATTGGGTGTTACAATCTGCGCCATTATATTTCCGCCGAAAGCAGGTCTTATCTGAACTAAATCGGTATTTTCTTTCATTTCAAGTATTGTGCAATCGGCGGTAAGACCTGTATGCACCCTTGCGGCAACCTTTGGCGCCAATGACCTGCCCAAGGAGGTAGCCCCTACCAAAATCGAGGACGGCTTAATCTTTTCTATAAAGTCGGTAAAAGCGTTTGCATAAGGAGAAATAACAAAATCTTTAAAGGCTATATCGTCATAGGTGTATACAGTATCTACACCAAACTGCAAAAGTTCATTTGCACAAGTTCCTATATTATATCCGATAAGCACCGCTAAAACCTTTTGTCCCGTCACCTTTGCAAGTTCTCTCGCTTTTCCGGCGAGTTCCAAAGATACGGGATGGATTTTACCGTTTCTTTGCTCTGCAAATACCGCTACACCGCTCCATTCTGATTTATTGCAAACGGCTTTTGTTTCTTCCTCAAATGTAACCGCACCGGCAGGGCCTTTTTTCACGCAGAGTTTACACATTTTACAGCCTGCGCCTATCGACAGTTTATCTTCATAGGATATTGCACCGAAAGGACAAATTGAAACGAGTTCTTTTGCAATATCGGGGGTTACTTTTTCATTATTAATTATAAGTCCCATACTGCACCTCACACAAATTTCTTGTTTTTAAGAATTTCTGCTAATTTTGAGGAGAGCGTTTTAGAATCACCCTCAAAAATCTGCTTATCTGAATTCTTTTCAGGCGGAAAGATTCTTTCTACCTGCGTGGGAGAGCCTTTAAGACCTAATCTTGATTCGTCTAAGTTTTCAAAATCTGCCGATGAAAATACCGTTACAATATCCTTGCTTGTGTTCTTTTTGCGCATATATGACGGCAAACGGGGTGTGCAGGCATCTTTTTCAACTGTAATAAGGCAAGGCAGTTTCATTTCCTGTGTTTGGAGACTTTCGTCAAGGTTAAAGGTTACCGTAATACTGTCTTTTCCAATATTATCTACCGAAAGCACATTTGTAACATGCTCAATACCTAACATTTCTGCAACCTCAGGACCTACCTGTGCCGTATCGCCGTCAGTAGTCTGTTTTCCGCAGATTATTAAATCGTAATCGCCTATCTTTTCAATTCCGGATTTAATAGCATAGCTCGTTGCGTGAACATCGGCACCTGCAAATTTTCTGTCACTTAAAAGATAGGTTTCATCAGCACCCATATACACCGTTTCAAGAAGTGTGGGTATTGCTTGGGGAGGTCCCATAGACACGGTTTTAACCAAACTGCCGCCAACCTTTTCTTTTATTCTGAAAGCCGTTTCGAGTGCAAACAAATCGTAAGGATTCAGTTTACTCTCAACACCGTCTCTTTTAAGTACGCCTGTTACCGGGTCTACCTCAACCTGCGATGTTCCCGGCACCTGCTTTACACATACTATTGTGTTCATATAAGTGTCTCACCTCATTTAATTTATAAAACTATACTGTTTGTTTCGGTTACGATTCCGTAATCCGCATAATCAAAAATCGGGGCGTCTTTATCGGGGTTTATTGCAATAACCGTTCCCGATTTCTGCATACCGACTATATGATGAACTGCCCCCGAAACACCGACTGCTATGTAAACCGAAGGTGCTACCGTTTTACCCGTAAGACCTATTTGATATTCATACGGCAATATGTCATTGTCTACCGCTTTTCTTGTGGCACCGAGTTCGGCATCATATTTTTTTACAAGGTCTTTTACAAAATCCATTGAATCCTTTGCACCGTATCCTGCACAGACTATTACATCCTTTATATCCTTGCTTTCGGTTCTGACCGTTGCAAGTGCAGGTACGGTTCTGCTTTTAATTTTTGCTATAACGCTTCCCGAAAGTGCAGGCCTAATCATAAAGAGCTCATTACCATCGGTTTGGAGTGAAGTACAGTCGGCACAAAGCCCTAAATCAAGCTTTGAGCTTACAAATGCCGATGTGCTTTTGCCGTAATAATCACTTGAAAACAGCACAGCATTCGGTTTTTGCGTTTTTATAATATCTGCTATTTTATCGGCGCACATTTCGGGTAAAACGGTTATATCATCGCTTACCGATTTTGCAAACTCAAAAGGTGCTTTTCCGACAGTATAAACCTTTGAAAGCTTTTCTTTTGAGTTTTCGGAAATATTTGTTTTTCCTTTTTTAAGCGCTTTACTTGTAACGCCGTCAAGCTCACTTATTGTTATAAACTTGCATTTTCGTCTGCCCGAAATATTTTCTTTTGTTTCGATTACCCTTGTAGGTGAGCCGTTAAGTCCGCAAAAATTTATATCTGCACCTATATCCTTTGCCGTTAAAACCTCAACATCAGCGGATTTTGAAAAAATACTCGGCAGACGCAGATTATTTATTCTCTCAACCGTTATAACGGCAGGAAAACTGCTTGATTTTTCTTCGCATTCTCTTGTTTTGCAGGTTATAATATCTTTTACCGATAATATTTTCATAACATTGCCGATAAATCCGTAATTTAGTTTATCAGCTAACATAGCAGGTACTTGGCCTGTATCGCCTACAAGCGTTTTTCTGCCGCAAAAGACAAGGTCGGGCGAAAGCTTTTTTATTGCAAGAGAGAGTGTATAAGCCGTTGCAAGCGTGTCGGCGCCCGCAAATGCAGGGTCGGACAAAAGTACCGCTCTTTTTGCGCCGAGTCTTGAAAGGGTTTTAAAATAATCGGCAGTATCGGGAGTACCCATAGAAAGCAATATTACTTCTGCATTTTCTATTTTAAGTGCTTCTTCCAATGCACAAGCATCAAAGGGGCTAAGTTCACCGTCCACTCCTTTACGAATACAAACTACTATTCTCATAAATCTTACCTTGCATCATAAATTGGAGCTAAAGCATCGTGGATTTTTTTGTATTCCTCAAATACTTTTCGGTATTTTTCGGTATTTTCGGGATTTGGAGTTACCGTTTCAAGGGGTTTTACGCATTTTCGTGCGGCGTCCTTTGCATCCTTAAAAACACCTACTGCAATGCCTGCAAGCATTGCCGAGCCGAATGAAGAATCGGAATTTTCGGTTATATTAAGCGTCATTCCGAGAACATCTGCGGTAATCTGCGCCCATTTTTTTCCCCTTGAGCCGCCCCCTATCAAGGTAGCAGTATTTTTATATTTGATGCCTATTCCGTCAAGTGCTATTTTGCTGTCAAGAAGCGAATAGCAAACGCCTTCCATAACGGCTCTTGCAAAGTGGCCTTTTGTATGCGTTGCCCTTATCCCCGTAAAACTGCCGCAAAGCATAGGGTCGGCATAAGGGGTCAGTTCACCGTTTATATAAGGGTGATAAATAAGACCGTTACAACCTATCGGAACATCGGTTGCAAGCTCATCCAAATCCTTATAGGTTCCGCCGAAGGTGTCACGAAACCATCTATAACTCGATGCCGCCGCTTTTGTTGCGGTGCCGGGATACCACATACCGTCTACTATATGGGAATAGTTTACAAGATGGCGATTTGGATACGCCTTATCGGTTATAACACAAATTCTCCCTGCTGTTGCAAGCTTTACGGTAACATCGCATTTTTCTACCGCACCTGATGCAAAAACTTCCATACAAGTATCGGTTGTACCGCAAATAACGGGTGTTCCCTCTTTAAGTCCAGTTTCATCTGCCGCTTTTTTTGTAATATTTCCTATAATATCGGTTGGATTTTTAATAGGCGGTAAAACCGACATATCAAGTCCACAAATATCAATAAGTTCCTTTGACCACTCATTTTTATTGCAATCAAAAAGCATTGAGCCTTGTGCTTCGATATAATCGGTGCAAAAAACATCGGTTAAATAATAACGGATGTAGTCCTTTTCAAATAAAATCTTTTTTATTTTTGAAAAATTTTGCGGCTCGTTTTCTTTAAGCCAAATAAGCTGAGGCAGAGTCCAGATAGTATCGGGGCGGTGATAAGCAAGGGAAAAAATAAGCTCACCATAATTGTTACGCAGATATTCTGCCTCCTTTAAGGAGCGACTGTCCGTCCAATGGATTGCACGGCGGATAGGCTTACAGTTTTCATCGCATACAACCGATGTATGGGTTGCTGAGTCAAGCGCAACACATAAAATATCAACTGCCTGAATGTTGCATTTTTCTGTAAAAAAGGCGATGTTTTTCTTTAAAGCAGATATCCAATCGCAAGGCTCTTGCTCGCTTGCGCCAACGCCCTCGTAATAAGTTGGATATTCTGCCGTACTTTCGGCAACAACTTCGCCGTTTGTGCTTAAAAGCGTTGCCTTGCTTGAACCGCCACCGAAATCAATTCCGAGTAAATATTTCATACTTTTCTCCATTTATTCAATAATAGAGATATGCTTTTGCACATCTCTATTATATAGCAAAAATTATTTGTTTGCAACCCAATCGTGTTCGGGGTCATTTGAGCGGTTAAAGCCCTGATAATCTCCTGCCATAAGCCATAAGAAATATGTCTGATAGCCGGGAGTTGAAACGGTGGTATGATAGCCGTAAGGGAATTCAACAAGTTCGTCATTCTTAACTCTGTATGCCTCGTCAATACTGCCGTCAGAAGTATAAAGGCACTGAACGGCAAAGCCCTGCTTCGGGTCAAAGAGGAAATAGTAAATTTCCTCTGCTATGCACTCAGTAGGCATATTATCTTCATCGTGCTTATGGGGCGGAAAGCCTGCCCAGTTGCCCGGTGTGCAGTATGCTTCACCTATTGTAAGCACTTTTGCGTTTGAGTTGCCATCTATGATAAAGCTTGTTTCTCTCTGATAAGGAACATCGCCCAAAAGCTTTAAAACAACGTGGTCTTCACGAAGTACCTGCGGCTCTGTTTTTCCCTCAACGGGAGTAGCACAAACGGCAATTTTTATATGGTCAAGCGCCGTAATTGTGCAAACCGTTTCTTTTGGCATATAAAAGCTTTCAGCTTTTCTGTTTTCAAAAACATTTGCACGGTTGCCAACATTTTTATAAACCTCATCACCGACCTTAACATCGCAATGACCCTCAAGCATAATAAATGCGGTTTCTTTATCATAGGTATTAAAGTCAAGGCTTTCTTTGCTTTCAAGTTCTATTATACCGAATTCCAATTTTTTAAGTGAGCACTCACCTATTTTGCAGATAGGTGTATATCCGTTTTTGGGGACATAAATTTTTTTATAATTCATAACCGTTCTCCTTCATAAATTTTTTAACTGTTTCAAAATCGGGTACGCTTTCTCTGGCACCGACACACTTACATTTAAGTGCTGATACAGCTGACGCAAAATAAGAGCATTTAAGGGTATCAAAGCCCTTGCATAGTCCTGCTGCAAAAGCGCCGTGGAAAACATCTCCCGAGCCGTTTGAATCGGCAACATTAACAGGAAATATCGGATAGTGCGTTATGGTTTTTCCGTCATAGTGATAACCGCCGTCTTTTCCGCAGGTTATTACCACTACTTCTGGACTATACATATCATATAACTTTTTGGCGGCATCTTCAACCGTCTTTTCGCCCGTATGACCTAATGCAAATTCCATAGACGGAATAAGATAATCGGCAAAAGGCAATAAATTTTCAACACCGTCATAAAGTCCGCCTGCATCGTAAAGGACTTTTATGCCGTTTTCCTTTGCGATTTGAGCGCCCCTTATTGCCGCCGACATTTCGTTTCCGTCAACCATTAAGATTTGAGCGTTTTTAATCTGCTGTTCGTGCAAAACATTAAGTTCAAACGGGGGTAAATCGCCCTTATCGAAAACGCAGGTACGGCTTTTACCCTCTTCGCTCAGCCAGATAACCGATGTAAAGGAGCGGTAACCGTTTTTTGTTACGCAGTTATCGGTAACAACGCCATATTTGCCGAAATCCTTACGAAGAAAATCTCCGCCGTTATCATCGGATAAAACACCGATAAACTCTGCGCTCTCACCCAATTTTGAAACGGCAACAAGCCCCGTTGATACGGGGCCACCGCCTGCTATTTTTGATGATTTGGCACGAAGTTTTGTGTCTTCTGTTGGATAATACGGTACGGTAATGAGAGTATCCATAACGCAAGCGCCGATACCTATAACCTTACTCATACGTTTGCCTTTCCGTCTGCTCCGACAAGCTTAATCTTATTCACAGCAAGGCTTTTAACCGACTCAATAGACGGTTTCATAAACAAATCAACCGCAAGACTTCTGGCAGGATTATCAAGCTCCGCCTTTGCACCGTCTGCAAAAGCACAGCAAACATCTGTACCGATATTCATTTTGCGGACACCTGCTTTGATAGCCGCTTTTACTTGGTCATCGGGAATACCCGAACCGCCGTGCAAAACAAGCGGAATACCATTTGTTGCCTTTCTTATGGCTTTTACTCTTTTAATATCAAGCTTCGGCGGTTTTTTATAATGACCGTGTGCATTACCGATTAGTACTGCAAGGCAGGTTACACCTGTTTTCTTTACAAATTCTGCGGCTTCATCGGGGTTTGTAAATTCGTCCATAGCATCATCATTGACGCTGCCGATATGACCGATTTCACCCTCAACGCCGACACCTACTGTTGAGCAGATATCCACAACCTTTTTAGTTAATGCAACATTTTCGTCAAAATCAAGCGGAGAGCCGTCAAGCATAATGCCGGTAGCACCCCAGCGGAGCATTATAAGAGCCTCTTTTTCAGACGGACCGTGGTCAAGATGCAAGCATATCGGAACGGAGGCTTTCTTTGCCGCTGCTAAAACTACCGGAGCTATATAATATCCAACTTCTTCATTGACAAGTCGTGGATAAACCTGCATAATTACCGGCGCTTTTAATTCCTCGGCTGCTTTTATAACTCCCATAACAGTTTCTATGTTATACACATTAAACGCAGGAATACAAAATTCGCCTTTTTCTGCCATACCTATTATTTCTTGCAAGGTTACTAACATCTTATTTCGCTCCTTATCCTAAAATCAAATCTTCAAGTGACAGTATTTCAACATCCTGCTGCTCGATATTTTTAAGTGCGGCATATTCGGAAACGCAAGCGGTAACGATAGCCTTTTCGCCTATGGATTTTGCGTTGAAAATACGGCGCTTTGCAATTTTTTCGATAACATCGGGCATATACTGTGCCATAAGGATATTGCCTGCCCAGATAGTTTCCTTGCGGTTTAAGAGCATTTCGT
>JAZLFV010000001.1:0-4585 GCA_045615965.1 Acutalibacteraceae bacterium | reverse complement strand
CCGTATTTGCCGTCACCCACAAGGGGATGACCTATTGATGCCATATGCGCCCTTATCTGATGGGTTCTGCCCGTAAGCAGTTCTATTTCAAGCAAAGAAAGACCGTTTTTGGATGCAAGGGTTTTATACCTTGTTTTAATTGTTTTATTGCTTTCTGTTTTATTACGGCTTAAATAAACCTTATTCTTTTCTTCGTTTTTTTCAAGGTATCCCTCAAGCGTTGCACATTTTTCCTTTGGTGTGCCGTGAACAATACAAAGATAACGCTTATCAATTTCACGAAGCTTAATCTTTTCGCAAATAATCCTGAGCGCCTCTGCATTTTTGCAGGCAATTACAATTCCGCCCGTGTTACGGTCTATCCTATTGGCAAGTGCCGGTTTAAAGCTGTTTTCCGCATCCGGCTCATATTCTCCCTTATTATAAAGATAGTGTTGTATTCTTCCGATTAAGGTATCACGGTATTCGTTCTTATCGGGATGAGAAAGAAGCCCCTGCTTCTTATCAACTAAAATAATATTTTCGTCCTCATAAACTATATCAAGCTTATCGGGTGAAGACAAAAAATCATATCTTGGCGCCTTTTGCGCAAAAAACTCATCCTGAATATACATATCAATAATATCACCCTCGCAAATACGGGTGGATATTTCGGCTTTTTTTCGGTTTAATTTTATATGCTTAGTTCTTAAGCTCTTATAAAGCAGAGAAGCAGGCATAGTGGGGCATACCTTTGAAATAAACTTATCTATTCTCTGCCCTGCATCGTTTTTTGAAATAACAAAGCTTTTCATACGGACTTCCCCCTTACTTGATTTTGAAACTTTTCTGTTATATAATAATCATACAAAATGTATTTATAAAAAATATCGGCAGGTGTTATATGGACGATAATATTCATAAAAAGCACAGAGAACGTTTAAAAAAAGAATTTGCAGACGGCGGCTTCAACACCTTTACTCCAACCCATAAATGGCTTGAATTACTATTGTTTTACTGTGTTCCCAGGATAGATACAAATCCTCTTGCACACGAGCTTATCAATAAATATAAAACATTATACGGCGTTCTGCAAGCGCCAACAAGCGAGCTTATCAAGTTTAAAGGTCTTACAGAGAAAAATGTAGGTCTCCTTAAAATGATTATTCCTATTGCAAGAATTTGCGAAAGTGAGAAAAGTAACGAACTGTTAAGCTCTGTAAAGCCTGATAATATAAACGATTTTATATGCGCTAAATTTTACGGCCTTGAAAACGAACAGTTTGCAGTTACCTGTTTAAATCCCGTTGGTAAAATCATTGATTTTAAATTTTTAGGCATAGGCAGTATAAATGAAATCGGAGTATCCTCAAGAGATATTGTAAAGCACGCTCTTGAATGTAATGCTTCCTGCATTGTTATTGCGCACAATCATCCCATCGGATGTGCGCTTCCGAGCACAGAAGACATAGATGCAACCGAAAAGCTTAGCGGTATATTAAAAAGCATCAATGTTCGGTTGCTCGACCATATTATAATATCCTGCGGTGATTATGTTTCGCTTGCGCAAAGCTCTGAATACAGCTATATGTTTGAATAATTTAAAACTTCGGGTGCAATCAAAATGATTGCACCCTTTTTGTTTTAAAATTATTCGTCATCCGGCATTTCCCAGTTATGCCAGATATCCTGAACGTCATCGTTTTCTTCAAGCATATCAATAAGCTTTTCCATTTTTTCCCTTGCTTCTGCATCGTCAATCGGGGTTGTTGTTTGCGGAACATACTGAACTTCAGCCGAAAGGAATGTATAGCCTTTTTCCTCCAAAGCATCACGCACCGTACCTAAATCGTTAGGTTCTGTGGATATTTCAAAAACGTCACCGTCAAAATTAAAGTCCTCAGCGCCTGCCTCCAAAGCGGCTTCCATAACCTCATCTTCATCGTGCCCTTCGGCTTCGATTTCGATTATACCCTTACGGTCGAACATAAACATTACCGAGCCGGACTGACCTAAATTTCCGCCGCATTTATCAAAATAATGGCGAATATCGCCTGCGGTGCGGTTGCGGTTATCGGTAAGTGTTTCAACAACAACGGCAACACCGTTTGGACCGTAGCCTTCGTAAATAAGCTCTTCATATTCGGCTCCGCCGCTTTCGCCGGCTGCCTTTTTGATTATTCTTTCGATATTATCGTTGGGAACATTGGCTGCCTTTGCCTTTGCAATGGCATCCTTTAAACGGCTGTTTTCCTGCGGGTTAGGTCCGCCCTGCTTAACTATTACGGCTATTTCCCTGCCCATTTTAGTGAAAATCTTTGCTTTTGCGGCATCGGTTTTCTCTTTTTTCTTTTTGATATTGTTCCATTTTGAATGTCCGGACATAAATCACATCTCCATAAACCAAAAATAAATTTACAACTTAATTATTTTATCATAAATCTTTATTGTATTCAAGTGCTTTTTCACATAAAAGCTCAACATCGTGAAGCGAAGCTATACTTCCGCATTCACGCCTTAATTCCGCCGCACCCCTGATACCTGAAAAATACCACGCTGTATGCTTTCTTGCCTCAAGCATTGCCACCTTAGGCGAACGGTATTTTTGCATAAAAGATATTTGTTTTTTAAGCACATTAAGCTTTTCTTCAAGTGACGGAGGTTTATAATCAATACCGTTAAAATAAGCATTTATTTCTTCAAAAACAAAAGGATTTCCGCATGCTGCCCTGCCTACCGTAATAAAATCGCAACCTGTTTTTTCGTACATTTCCTTTGCAGATTTGCCGTCTTTAACATCGCCGTTTGCAATTACGGGTATTTTTACGCTTTTTTTGACTTTACCGATAATATCGGTATTAACAGGCGGTGCATACATCTGTACCTTCGTTCTGCCGTGTACCGTTACTGCCGCTGCACCTGCCGCCTCGCACGCTTTTGCAAGCTCAGGCGCATTAAGAGAATTTTCGTTTAGCCCCGAACGCATTTTTACGGTTACCGGAACGCCGGAAGCATCAACCACGGATTTCACTATTTTTTCAGCAAGCTTTATATCACCCATAAGCGCACTACCGCCGCCGTTTCCGGCAACCTTCGGTGCAGGGCAACCCATATTGATATCTATAAAATCGGGTGAAGAATTTTCTAAAACTATCCTTGCGGCATTTGCCATCACTTCGGGCTCGCAACCGAAAAGCTGAATAGCCGAAGGCACTTCGCCGCTTGGCGAATAAAGGTATTCCATTGACTTTTTATCGCCGAGAGAAAGACCCTTTGCGCTCACAAGCTCCCCTACCGTGTACGCCGCACCGTAAGATATACATATTTCCCGCATTGCTCTATCGGCAACGCCGGCCATTGGGGCAAGTGAAACAACCCCGTTGATTTGAACATTTCCCATTTTCATAGACTTAATTATACTTTATTAAATGCCCTATGTCAAAACAAAAAATTCGGAGGATGAATAATTCAACCTCCGAAAGCTTTTTAAGAATTAGAGCCTATTTGAATCTTAGCTTGATAGTATCTTCCGCCACGGTAAATCGTTATATCAACCGAGCTGTTGGGAGAGCACTTTGAAAGCACCTCGCTGAAAACACTATACTCGGTTATTTTTTTACCGTTAAACTCGGTTATAATATCACCTTTTTTAATTCCGCATTTTTGTGCCGTGCTTCCGTCTGCAACACTTAAAACAACCGCACCAACGGGATATCCGTAAGATTTAAGCACCTCTGCTGTGTACTTTTCGCTTATTGTAATTCCCACATAAGGCTCTGACTTATCCTTGTTTGTTATAATTCCGTTACAAATATCCACAACCTTATTCACGGGTATAGCAAAGCCCATACCTTCAAATTCCTCTGAAACGATTTTTGAACTGTTTATACCGATAAGCTTTCCGTTTCTGTCGAGCAGAGCTCCGCCGGAATTTCCCGGGTTTATTGCCGCATCGGTTTGAATAAGACCTATTTTTGAATCGCTTGAAACCACACGGTTAAGACCGCTTATTATTCCGTATGTTACGCTTCCCATAAATTCAAGACCGCCGGGAGCACCTATCGTTACAACATATTCGCCGATTTTAAGGGAATCCGAATTACCCATTTCTGCTTTAGGTAAATCTTTACCGTTAATTTTAAGCACGGCAAGGTCGCACGAAATATTATAGCCTATTACCTGTGCCGGATAACCGGTTGTATTTGAATTTCCCAAAAATACCTCTATTTTTGAATCAGTCGAAGATATTACCGCATTTTCAATAACATGGTAATTTGTTATTATGAAGCCATCACTTGTATAAATAACGCCCGACCCTTCACCGGTTGATTCACTTGTTCCGCCGAAAAAGCTGATAACCGATGTTGTTGTTCTGATACCTACAACGCTATTTGAACATTTGGCTGAAACAGCCTGAGCAATAGACGATGCCTGCTCATTAACACTTATGTTCACATTGCTTGAGCTACCCGAAGCTTCCGACTCAGATGCGGATTCATCATACGAAGCAACCTTGGGCAATGTGCTTGGGTCAACAATTATTTTTTTATCCTTAATTCGGTATACCACAATTCCGCTTGCAGCACCTATGAGTGACGCAAGCAAC